>NZ_JAVAJK010000013.1:0-209763 GCF_052112325.1 Pseudomonas sp. Yb2C2
GCGCGTTTTCCCAGGCGCGCCAGGATCTGCCCGGGCTGACATTGGCGATGCTCAATGCCAGTGATTTCATTCGCGGTTGGGGTTGGCTGTGCCTCAGTGCTTTAATCGCGGGTTTCTGGGGCTGGCGTGTGTACCTGCGCAACCCGCTGGCGCGTCTGGGTTGGCATCGTCGCGTGTTGCGCCTGCCGCTGATCGGGCGTTTTGTACTTGGGCTCAATACCGCACGGTTTGCCTCGACCCTGGCGATTCTCGGCGGCGCCGGGGTGCCGCTGTTGCGTGCATTGGAAGCGGCACGCCAGACCTTGTCCAACGACTGCCTGAGCCAGTGCGTCAACGACGCCACTGCCAAGGTGCGCGAAGGCGTCAGCCTGGCCACGGCGCTGGCAGTCGAGAAAGTATTTCCACCACTGCTGATCCACCTGATCGCCAGCGGCGAAAAGACCGGCTCGCTGCCGCCGATGCTCGATCGCGCCGCGCAGACACTGTCCCGCGATATCGAGCGCCGGGCGATGGGTATGACCGCACTGCTGGAGCCACTGATGATCGTGGTGATGGGCGCGGTGGTGCTGGTGATCGTGATGGCGGTGCTGTTGCCGATCATCGAGATCAACCAACTGGTGCAGTAGCAAAAAAGCCCTCGTCACCGAGGGCTTTTCATTTCACGAAGGTGACACCGCTGCTTAGAGCTTACCGGCGCCGGCCTTGGCCTTGACGTCGGCGGCGACCTTATCGGCAGCCAGCGGAGTGTAGCTGTACGGTGGGGTCCAGCCGATGCTCGAACTCCACGAGCAGCTCAATGCGCTGCCGTTGAGGGTCGAGCCGGTGTCGCGGTAGACGCTGCCACCGTAATCGCCGGCGATCTTGTCGCAACCGCTGATACCGGCGATCTCGAAGGCGTTACGCTCGGAGAAGATCTTCGAGTTCTTGCCCACACCGTGAGCGTACGAGAACGGGTACACCTTATGGCTGGTGCTGCCCACATGGTAGTTGTTGTACAGATGCACCTGGCCGAAACGCACGCGCGGCGCACGGGCAGAGATATTCTCAAACAGGCTGTTGTGGATGGTGACCTTGAGCTTGCCGTCGTCGGTGGTGCGGCTGTCGCTGGAACCGATCAGGTTGTTCTTCTCGTGCGACTTGAACGCCGAGTACGAGATGGTCACGTAGTTGGCGCCGTTTTTTACATCCAGCGCGCCGTCGTGATGCTGCTTCGGACGGCCGTTGGCACTGCCGTTCTGGTCATCGGTACGGCGGCCATCGGTGAAGGTCACGTGATCGACCCACACGTTATTGGCGCCCTCGATGGTCAGGCCATCGTATTCCGAGTTCCAGTTGCCGGCGCTGCCGTCCGTGGGGTCCCACTTCGGCTCGGGATCCCAAGGGTTTTCGATGGTGATGTTGCGGATGATGACGTCGTTTTCCTTGGCATAGAAGAAACCCTCACGGATCTCGGCATTGCTGGTGGTACCGACGATGGTGGTTTTGCCAGGAATATCCAGGCGACCGCGTACCTTCATATCAGCAGTCGTCGTATAAGCCTTGCCTTCGCTGATATCGATGATGCCGGTGATCTTGATGATGCGGCCGTTGGTGCCCACCGACGCGCTCAGTGCGGTTTTCAGCTCCGCCGCGTTTTTTGCCGTGTAGATATTATTCGCCGCAGCTCGCGAGCCGCCCTTGGTGCCGCCGTTCTGAGTGGCCCAACCAGTGGTGGCCGAATCCAGCCAGATGTCCGCGGCATGCGCAGGAACGCTGGAAAACAGCAGGGCACCGATAACGGCACTGGCCAGTTTTGAGGCAGTGAAGGTTGAGGGGGTTGTCATGAGTAATCAGATCCTTGATTAACTTGAGTGTTTAAACGCGCACAGGCATGCGCGTTTCTCGAGCGGACGTCCTTGCCACTGGTGCAGCGAATCGAACGTCCGCTGCATGAGAAATACTATCATGCGTGTATTCGTTGTCGTACAACTGTTTGTAAAATTAACGAGTAAAAAGTTTTATTGACTAAAACAAAATATCGGATAATTATTCCTGTGCATCTGCTCCCATGCAGAGTCATCTTCAGGGTTATCCCGATGAGCCTTAAAACCCCGTCTGTACTGGCGACTCTTTACGTCGAGGCCAATGAGTCGTGCTTTGCAACCCCCGTGGCACCTGTGCTGATGCAGGGCTTCCCGGCCGAGCCGAATCACCGGGTAACGTGGCACAACTGGATGCGCGCGCCCTTCAGCCAGTGGGGGTTCCGTCATCTGGCGCGGCTGCGTCCCACGATTGATGTGGCGGCGGGTTCAAGGCCTGCCGGTCAGCTCAAGGAAGCGCCCACAGCGCTGGACCCGCTGTGTTTCGACAGCGAATGCGGGCTCAGCATCAGCGTGATCGAACACCTTGTGGCCAGCCAGACCGACGCTTTTTTAGTGATGCAGGGCGACACGGTGTTGTTCGAGCGCTACTTCAACGGCCAGCGCGCGGATGACCGGCACATCATGTTTTCGGTGACCAAGTCGCTGATCGGCACCCTCGGCGAACAACTGGTTTCCAACGGCATGCTCAAGCCTGAGCTGTCCGCCGCGTACTACGTGCCTGAGCTGGTGGGCAGTGCGTTTGGCGATGCCACCGTGCGCCAGTTGTTCGATATGGCCGTGGGCATCGACTACAGCGAGGTGTATGACGATCCCGCCTCCGAGAGTTCGCAGTACGGTTATGCCTGCGGTTTCCAGCCGGCACCGGCGCCATACGCCCAGTTTGAATCGCTGTACCAATACCTGCCGTCACTGAAAAAACGTGGCGCACACGGCGGCTTTTTCCATTACGTGACCGCCACCACCGAAGTCCTGGCATGGGTCATGGAACGTGCCTCGGGCCAGGCGTGCAGTCAGATGCTGGAACAGATCTGGGGGCGCTTGGGGTGCGAACGCGACGGTTATTTTATGGCCGATCCCTGGGGCCGTAACGTTGCCGGGGCGGGCTTCAGTGCCACCTTGAGAGACATGGCGCGCTTCGGTCGCCTGCTGGCCAACGACGGTCGCCAGGACGGGGTCGAGCTGTTGTCGCCCGAGACTGTGGCGCGTATCGCCGCCGGTTCTGATCCGGCGATCTACGCGCAAAATGCCGAGTTCTCCAGCTGGACGCCCGGTGCGTCCTATCGCAGCCAGTGGTACGTGTTCAACGACCACAGCCAGGCCCTGATGGCTGGGGGGATCCACGGCCAATACCTGTTTATCGATAAGCCGTCCGGCGTGGTGATCGTCAAGCAATCGTCGCTCACCGATGCAGTCAGCCCGTTCGATAACGACAGCGTGCGCATGCTGCGCGCGATCGCCGCCCACCTGAGTCGCTGACCCACGCCCAAAAAATAAGAGTCTTGCGTTCTATTCACCTGGCTTGCCCAGGTGTTGGCGGCGCTCTGCGTCGCCATTGACTGCCCTGTAACAACAATAATTCCACAGGAGCTTCTTATGGTTTTCACCAAGCGTTTTTCCCGAGCGCTGTTAGCGCTCGGCTTACCCTTGACCACCCACGTCGCGCTGGCGGGCTACACCTTTGAGGACGGCGATCTCAAGGGTGAAGTCAATCTCACCGTGGGCGGGGCGACGCTGTTTACCCGTGGCGTCAACTTCGGCAGCGGCCAGGTCGATGCGCGCAACGGAAAAAACGGCGGCGCCAGAATCAACTGGCAAGAGGTCTACGTAAAGCCGGGGGTCAAGCTTGAGTATGCGTTGCAACCGGATTTCAGCCTGCTCGCGGGCGGTTCCCTGGTGGCGGCGAGCACCTTCGGCGATGGCGATGCGGGAGGCTTCAGCCGCAGTTCCGACGGCAAGGTCGCAGCCGAAGAACTCTACGGCGGTTTTCGCGCCGGCGAGTGGAAGTTCACCGCCGGCCGCCAGAACTACATGATCGGTACGGGGTTCATCGTCATGGACGGTAACCTCGACCAGTACAAGGACGGCGCCTACTGGCTCGGCCCGCGAACTGCGTTCAAGGACTCAGCGATCCTGGCCTGGGATCATGACGCGCTGAAGTCCCAGGCCTTCACCTTGCGTACCGATGACGACTTGGGCGATTTCCGCATGACCGGCGTGAACGTGGATTACAACCTCGATGACCAGGTTACGCTCGGCGCCATGGCCATGAAGGTCAATGCCCTTGGCCCCCGGGGCAGCACGCTGCCGCGCCGTCGGGACGGGATGCAGGTGTACAACGTCAGGGCGCTCAACGCCAAGGTGCCCGGCGTCCAGGCGCTGACCCTGAATGCCGAATACGCGCTGGAGCGCGGCAGCGGCGAGGGTGTCGACTACGATGCCAACGCCTGGTATGCCCAGGCCGACTATGCCTTCACTACCTTGCCGCTGACGCCGATCATTGGCTACCGCTACGCGAGCTTTTCCGGCGACGACAACCTTACCGACAACCGCCAGAAAGCCTGGGATTCACTGAGCAAGGGCTTTGTCGACTGGAGCACGTGGCTGGTCGGGGATGTGGTCGGCAACTACCTGCTGTTCAACAGCAACGAAAACGTCCAGCAGGTCTCCCTCAAGACCCACCTCAACGACACCCTGACCCTCGGCGCGATTCACTACCAGTTCTGGCTGGACGAGAAAAACTATATGGGCACGCCGGTCAGCGATCGGCGCTTTGCTGACGAAAGTGTGGTTTTCCTCGACTGGACACCCACGCCGTCGTTCTATACGTCGCTGTCCTACAACTGGGTCAAGCCACTGGCCGCCGCCAAACAGGTGTTCGGCAACGACCAGATGTTCAGTGCGCTGGAACTGTATTTCACCTACCGCTATTAAGTGCTGCGAGCCATCGCGGCCGCGCTGGAGTGTTTTGATCATGAACAGATTTTTGCGTAACACCGTGCTGGGCACTGTCGCCTCGTTGCTCATCAGTGGTTTTTGCCTGGCTGAAGAACGCACCGTACGGATCTACAACTGGATCGAATACCTGCCACCCGAAGTGCTCAAGAGTTTCCAGGAAGAAACCGGCATTCGCCCGATTTACGATGTGTTCGACAGTGCCGAAACCATGGAGTCCAAGCTGCTGACGGGCAACTCCGGGTATGACGTGGTGTTCCCCGGCACCGCCAACCTGGGGCACTTGATCACGGCCGGGGCCGTGCAGCCGCTGGACCGCCAGCAGTTGCCGAACTGGCAGCACCTGGACCCGCAGTTCATGCAATCCCTGGAAGCCGTGGGTGACACCGGCAACCGCTACGCCGTGCCTTACCTATGGGGCACCACATTGATCGGCTACAACGTCGACAAGGTGCGCAAGGCCCTGGGTCCCGACGTGCAGATGAACAGCTGGGACATCATCTTCAAGGAAGAAAACCTCGCCAAGCTCGCCAGTTGTGGCGTGGGTTTCCTCGACGCCGGCAACGAGATCCTGCCGATTGCCTTGCACTACAAGGGCCTCGACCCCAATAGCCAAAAGCGTGAGGACTATGTGCAAGCCCAGGCCGTGATGATGAAGATTCGCCCTTACGTCACTTACTTCAATTCGTCGCGCTACGGCATGGACCTGGCCAACGGTGATATCTGTGTGGGCGTGGGCTGGTCCGGCGGTGTCGCATTGGCCACGCGACTGGCAGATGCCGCCGGCAAGGGCGTCAAGGTCGAGATGGCACTGCCCAAGGAAGGCGCGCCGATGTGGGCGGACGTGATGATGATCCCGGCCAAGGCACCCGACCTGGCGGAGGCCCATGCGTTCATCAATTACATCCTGCGCCCGGACGTGATTGCGCGCATCAGCAACAGGATCGGCTACCCCAACCCGAACAAGGACGCCACTGCGCTGGTGGACGCCAGCATCCGCAACGACCCCAACATGTATGTGCCGGAGGAAGCGCGCAAGACCCTGTTCGCCCTGGAACCGATTCCGGCCGCCGTGGAGCGCATCCGTACCCGCACCTGGACGGCCATCAAGAGCAACCGCTGATCAGTGTGGCCCGGTGCGTGCGCGTCGGGCCTGGAGCTTGCCATGACTGAACGGATTGACATTGCCCCCAACTTGCAGCGGGTGCTGACCCTTCGCGTCGCGATAGGGCCGGGCGTGATGCTGGGCGACAGCGTTGAAGGCCTGCGCTGCAATTACCCGATTGTGGGCGGGGATTTCGATGGGGTCGGCATCAGCGGCCAGGTCCTGGCGGGCGGAGAAGATTGCTTTCTTTTGCGCCCCGATGGCATCGGTCAACTGGATGCCCGCTACAGCGTGAGGACCGACGAAGGCGAGGTGATCAACATCCGTAACCGGGGTGTGCTGAGCATGACTGAGTACGGACGCCAACTGGAGCGCGACGGCCAATGGCCGATTCCTGAGACGGAGTACCGCTGCACCTGCACCCCGGTGTTTCAGGTGCCCAAGGGGCGGCTGGACTGGCTCACCCGTTCAAGTTTTATCGGCCTGGTGCATTACCCGGGCGCCGACCAGGTGGTGATTCGTTGCTATCGCTTTTACTGAGGCCCGGCCCTGGAAGCTGTCAGGCCTGCATGCCGTAGAACAGCAGCTCGGTGATACGCCTGACCTGGGTCGAGTGCGCGTCGATATCCGGGTGTTCCTGGTTCACCAGCCTGAACAGTTGCAGGTGCGAATAGTCGTTCAACAGGAACGCGGCCAATTCCACATCGAGTTGCGGGCGCAGCTTGCCGGCCCGTTGCAGTTCCCGCAGCAGTTCGCTGATTTGCGCCCTGAGCGCATCGTTCATGGCGCGATAACCGGCCGGCAGTTCATTGCTGCCGCCGAACAGGATCAGCGGCAGCAGTTCACGCCAGAGGCTGGGGTGCATGACTTCCAGGGCATAGCCGGTGAGCAGGCTTTCCAGGTGGCACAGCGCTTCGACCGGATCGTCGATTGTGTGGATCTCGCGGCGGGTGTCGCTGATTGCGCGCTGATCGGCGTGGTGCAGGATTTCCAGGATGATTTCCTGCTTGTTGCCGAAGTACTTGAACACCGTCGGCGGCGACACCCCGGCCTGGCTGGCGATCTGTTCGATGGTGGTGTTCTGGAAACCCTGGCGCTCAAACAGCTCGATCGCGGCCTTGCTGATAGCTTGCCGGCGTTCGGCTTTCTGACGTTCACGCAGTCCGCTCACAGGAGATCCTTGTCACGAGTAAAAAGAGGGGCGCTTATCGCCCCGGTATCCCTGCAAAATACTTAATTGGGTAAAGCTTTTAAAGCACTAATTGGCATTCAAGGGATTTGCCGCTGATGCTTCTTCAACCGGTAGGCAAATTGAGCGCGGCTGAGCCCCACAAGCCTGGCGGCGGCGGCCAGGTTGCCGGCGTTGCGTTGCAGGGCTTCATTGAGCAGGCGCGATTCAAGGCCTTCGATGGAAAACCCCGGTTCCAGTTGGCCAAGGGTGTCGAACAGTGCCAGGCACGGCGGCGGTGCGCTGTTGGACAGGCTGCCGTGGTCGTCGAGGCCGTAGGGATCGGCCGGCATCGGTTCGTTGCGAAACAGGTGCACCAGGTCAATGGGTTGGCCTTCGTCACTGGCGATCAGGCCGCGTTCGATCAGGTTTTGCAGTTCGCGCACATTGCCCGCGAAGTCATAGCGCAGCAACACCTTCAGGGCGCGCATGGTCAGGCCCGCCGGCGTTCGCGCGTATTCCTGGCAGAAGCGCGTGAGGAACGCATTGATCAACAGCGGGATGTCGTCCCGGCGTTCGCGCAGCGGGGGTAGGGCGATGGGGTAGACATTCAAGCGGTAGAACAGGTCTTCACGAAAGCTGCCGTCAGCCACGGCTTTACGCAGGTCGAGATTGGTGGCAGCCACCACGCGCACATCCACCTTGATACCGCGCACTCCGCCGACCCGTTCGATTTCCCGTTCCTGCAAGGCCCGCAGCAACTTGCTTTGCCCGGCCAGGCTGAGGCTGGTGATTTCATCCAGAAACAGCGTGCCGCCCTGGGCCCGTTCGAAACGTCCAGGCCGCGAGTGCGTCGCGCCGGTATAGGCGCCGCGTTCGACACCGAACAGTTCGGCCTCGATCAGGTTGTCCGGAATGGCGGCGCAATTGAGCGCCACGAACGGGCTGTCCTGGCGGCGGCTGAGCTGGTGCAACTGGCGCGCAAACATCTCCTTGCCGACCCCTGACTCGCCGCTGATCAGCACGGTCGCGGGCGTCAATGCGACCCGTTGCAAAGCTTGCATCGCGGCGTTGAAGGCTGCGCTGGCGCCCACCAACGGTTGCGGCTGAGTGACTCCGCCATTGCTGCGCAGCGGGCTGGCGGGCGTGGGGGCGACAGGGCCGGCGACGGCCTGGGACACATTCAGGTAACGCAGGTCCTGCTCGACGTCACCCCATTGCTCCGCGGTCTTGCCGATCACCCGGCAACAGCGGTGGCCCATGCCCCGGCATTCCACCTCGCGGAAAATCACCATTTGCCCGAACAGGCCACTGACAAAACCGATCGCATAGCCGGTTTCAGTCCAGCACACCGGGTCCTGGCCGATGCCGTAGGCGCCCACGTGTTCATCGGCCTCGCAGGAGTGGTGCCAGAGGAACTCGCCTTCATAGAACCCCGAGTCGGCATCGAACTTGAAGTGCAGCGGTTCAACCTTGGTCATGCCTTCCAGGGTGTGCAGGTGGGTCCCGGCGCGGAACACCGCGGCGGCATCGGCCTGTGGCCAGCGCTCGCGGATCAACCGCGCGTCCCGCGCGCCGGAGACATAACCGGTGCGGGTGAACAGGCCACGCGCCTGCTCCAGCCCCAGGCGCTCGATGACTTCCCGGCGCAGGGCACCGAACGACGAACCGTGCAGCAACACCATGCGTTGATCGTTGAGCCAGATACGCCCGTCTTCGGGCGAGAAGAACAGGCAGTCAGTCAGTTCCGCCGGGGTGGGCGAGCTGCTGTCACTGAGTTGGCGGCTGTCGCCGCGCGGATGGTAGGGCGCGCTGGCCACCCGGTCGTCGGGCAGCGCGCTGGGGGGATTAGTCATTGTTATGCCCCTGCAAAGCGAGTGATCGATATGAGTAACTGCTCAGATAGTTATTAAACATAACCTTATCAATTGAACAAGTGGCAGCGCTGCGGTTTTTGCAGTCGATTGGCGGGTGAGGTATGAGCGGTGTGTGCCAGGCCCCGTCCCAGAGCCCTCGATGCTTTATGTCAGCGTTGTTGCGTGCAAGCGGCACAGCCTTTGCTCAAGGCTTGATGCGGCGTTTGCACCCTGTGCAGGCGATGACAATTACAAGAACCGGGAGTTGCCATGTCAGTACCTGAAACCACCCACTTGCTACAGCGGGCCATTGCGTCCGAATGCCTGTTCAACGGCGACTGGATACCCGCCTCGGGGTCCGTGATCCCGGTGATCGAACCCGCCACCGGCGAACCCCTGATGCGCTGCGCCATGGCCAACCCGGCCGACATCGCCGTCGCCTGCCGCAGCGCGGCGTTGGCGCAGCCGGCCTGGGCAGCACTCGGCCCACGGGAGCGCGCCGAGGTGTTTCGCAAGGCGGCGGACCTGGCCCAGCAGTCCTTTGCCGAACTGGCGCTGTACGTCGCGCGGGAAACCGGCGGCGCGTTGTTCAAGGGTGAACACGAAGTGCGCGAAGCGATTGTGCTGCTGCATCAGGCGGCGGGGCTGTTGTCCCAACCTCACGGGCTGGTGCTGCCCAGTGCGGCCGGTCGCCTGTCCTATGCCCGGCGTCAGCCCCATGGCGTGGTCGGGGTGATTTCACCGTTCAATTTTCCGCTGGTGCTGTCGCTGCGCTCGGTGGCGCCGGCCCTGGCGGCGGGCAATGCGGTGGTGCTCAAGCCCGACCCGCAGACCCCGGTCAGCGGTGGTTTTCTCATCGCCCGGCTGTTCGAGGAGGCGGGTTTGCCCAAGGGCCTGCTGCAGGTGTTGCCCGGCGCCGCGCCGGCGGGTGAGGCGCTGTGCCGCGATCCGAATGTGCAGATGATTGCGTTCACCGGGTCGACGGCGGCGGGGCGCAAAGTCGCCGAAGTGGCCGGACGACACCTGAAAAAAGTCGCGCTGGAACTGGGCGGCAAAAACCCGCTGATCATTCTCGAAGACGCCGACCTCGACCTGGCCGCGAGCAATGCCGCCTGGGGCGCCTGGCTGCACCAGGGGCAAATCTGCATGGCCACCGGCTTGATTCTCGCCCATGAATCCATCGCCGAACGCCTCACGCGCAAGTTGGTGGACAAGGCCCGGGCGTTGACCGTGGGCAATGCCGCCCGCGGTGAAGCCGCGCTCGGCCCGTTGATCAACCAACGGCAATTGCAGCGCGTGCACGAGATCGTCAGCGACAGCCTGCAAGCGGGCGCACGGTTGGAGGCGGGTGGCGAATACGACCAATTGTTCTACCAGCCCACCGTGCTCAGCGGTGTGCGGCCAGGGATGCGCGCGTTTGAGGATGAAATCTTCGGGCCGGTGGCCACGGTGGTCAGTTTTGCCACGGACGACGAGGCCATCGAGCTGGCCAACCGCACCGAGTACGGCCTCTCGGCCGCCATCATTTCACCGTCGGTCGGGCGTGCCATGGCCATCGGCGAGCGGCTTGACTGCGGCCTGCTGCACATCAATGACCAGACCGTCGCCGACGAATGCATCAACCCCTTTGGTGGGCGAGGCGCTTCCGGTAATGGCGGCAGCGTAGGCGGGCCGGCCGATTGGGACGAGTACAGCCAGTGGCAGTGGGTCACGGTGAAGAACACTGCACCTGTCTATCCGTTCTGAGCCCTGGCTCATCGCTTTGATCCACCTATGCCTATACAAAAACAAGAGGGCTTGAACATGAACCTGCACAACAAAACCCTGGTCGTCACCGGCGTCGCCTCCGGCATTGGCGCCGAGCTGGCGCGGCTCGCGCGCTTCCAGGGTGCCACGGTGATCGGCGTTGATCGCCATGCACCGCAACTGACCCTGGATGGCTTCTTCCAGGCTGACCTGGGCGATCCGGCCAGCATCGATGCCCTGGTGGCACGCCTGCCGGCGCGGGTCGATGGGCTGTGCAACATCGCCGGCGTGCCCGGTACCGCGCCCGTGCAGGCGGTGGCCACGGTCAATTACCTGGGGTTGCGGCACCTGACTCAAGCGCTGCTGCCACGCATGGCGGCGGGCGGCAGCATCGTCAATGTCGCTTCGGTGCTCGGTGCGCAGTGGCCGCAACGCCTGGAGCTGCACAAGGCCCTGGCCGTGACGCAAAGCTTCGAGGCCGGGCAGCAATGGCTGGCGGCCAATCCGGTGGAGCAGGCCAGCTGTTATCAGTACTTCAAGGAGGCGCTGATCGTGTGGAGCTTCCAGCAATCCCAGGCCTGGTTTCGCGATCACGCGGTGCGTATCAACTGCGTGGCGCCGGGGCCGGTGTTTACCCCGATTCTCGACGATTTTGTCAGCATGCTCGGGCCGGAGCGGGTGGCCGCGGACAGCCAGCGCATGACCCGTCCGGCCCTGGCCGATGAGGTGGCGGCGGTGATCGCCTTCCTGTGCTCCGACGCCGCGCGCTGGGTCAACGGGGTCAATCTGCCGGTGGACGGTGGGTTGGCGGCGACCTACGTGTAGGGGTTGCTACAGCGGTAAGCCCCGGTGCGGATCCACCGTGCCGGGGGTCTTGAACAACAACAAAAATACAGGACATACAAGATGCTCAAGCCTATCTTGCGGGCGGCTGCGGCCGGGACCTTTATCGCACTGTCATCGACTGCACATGCTTACGACTTGCCCGGCCTCAACCTGGGCAGTACCAGTTTCTACGACGGCTCACCGGCACCCGCCGGCCCTGGGTGGTATTTGGAGGAATACCTGACGTACTCCCGGGCCAGCCGTTTCAATGATGCCAACGGCCACAAGCTGGCACTGCCCAACCAGGACGTGGAAGTGGTGGCGCCTACCACGCAGATCATCTACCTCGGCCAACCCTTGGCGAATGGCGCGATGCCCGGATTCACCCTGATCAACACCTCCCTGGCCCATGTGGATGTCGACGACGGGTTGAACAATGCGGCCCTGAGTTCTCGCGCCGGCTTTGGTGATGTGATTGTGGGGCCCTTCCTGCAACTGCCGACCCTGAGCCGTGCCGATGGCAGCCCGCTGTTGACCCAGCGTATCGAAGCCGATATCTCGGTGCCGGTGGGCGCCTATGACCGCAAGCGCTCGATCAACCCAGGCAGTAATTTCTGGTCATTCAACCCGTATTACGCGGCGACGTACTGGTTCAGCCCGAAGTGGTCGACGAGCGGGCGGTTCATGTACCTGTGGAATGGCAAGAACGATGATCCGCAGGCAGGCTTCGGGGATGTTTCCGATACCCAGGCCGGGCAGGCGTTGCATGCCAACCTGACCCTGCAATATGCCGTGAGCCAGCAACTGAGCGTGGGGGTTAACGGCTACTGGTTGAAGCAGATCACCGATACCCAGGTCGATGGGCACGCCGTGAGCGGGCGTCGGGAGAAGGTCTGGGCCATCGGCCCAGGCCTGGTCTACGGGTTCAGCAAGGAAGACGTGCTATCGGTAAATGCCTACTTCGAGCAGCAGGCGGAGAACCGCACGCAGGGCAACAAACTGGTGCTCAATTGGCTGCATAAGTTCTAGTGGGCGCCGTACGCACCATCACGCTGATGATGGTCAGTGCGGCAATCACCACCCCGGGGGAGGTCGCCAGCAGTACCCCGGCGGTGCCGGCGCCGGCGGCGAGCAGTTGCCCGGCCGCCAGCGGCCCGGCCACCGAACCCAGGCGGCCGACGGCCACCGCGGCACCGACACCGGTGGCGCGCACCGAGGTCGGGTAGGAGGGCGGTGCCGATGCGTACAGCACCAACTGCGCGGCCATCACGAACAGGCCGGCGGCAAAACCGGCGATGGCCATGGGCACGATGCCCACCGACAACCCGACCCCGGCCAACGCTGCGAGCAATCCGGCATACACGCCCAGCACCACTTTGACGGCATTGCAGCGGTCCAGCAGCACGCCACCGAGCAGCGAACCGAGGGCGCCGCCGATATTGAAGAGCATTTGCACCATGCCCGCCTGGGGCTTGCTGAAACCTTGCTCCAGCAACAGCGACGGCAGCCAGTTAAGCAGCATGTACATCACGGTCAGGGTGAAGAAATAGCTGAGCCACAAGGCCAGTGTGGTGCGGGCGCGACCTTCGCCGAACAGCGCCTGGCCGGTAGAAGGGCGGGCGCCGTGCGGAGTGTCGCGCTGTTGGCGAAAGGCGCTGGACTCCGGCAGCAGCAGGATCATCAACGGTACGGCGAGCAACGGCGCCAGGCCACCGATGATAAAGGTGGTCTGCCAGTGCTCACTGGAAAACATCGCCACCACCGCGGCCAATGCGCCACCCAGCGGCACCCCGCAGTACATCACGCTGATGGCCGTGCCCCGGTTGCGTTCGCTCACTGCTTCGGCGCACAGCGCGATCAGGTTGGGCAGTGCGGCGCCCAGGCCCAGGCCGGTGAGAAAGCGCACCAGCAACAGGCTGGCGTAGCTGTCGACAAACGCGGTGCTCAGGGAAAACAGCCCGAACAGCAGCACGGCACCCACCAGGATTTTCTTGCGTCCGATGCGGTCGGCGACCCAGCCGCCGAAGAACGCCCCCGGCAGCAGGCCGATGATGCCGACGCTGAACACCCAGCCGAGCATCTTCGGATCCAGGGCGAACGTTTGACGTAACCCGGCGGCGGCAGTGCCGGCGGCCTGCAGATCGAACCCTTCGATCAGCGCAACGATAAAGCACAACGCAATAGTCAGCGTCGAACGACGCGATGGACTGTCCATGGGCAAACCTCATTGTTGTTTTTGTTGTGGTGACGAGCGCGAGTGGCTGCTGGTGATTAAGATAACAAAGATAACTAAAAAATGAATCGTGGATTAATCTGCCCATAAAACATGAATAAATTCATGTAATTCATAGGCTTGTGATGTTGATCCATATGCAGCTAAAAAATAGATAGCTTTATTAATGTTCGATTATCGCTCAGTTGTGGTTGACGGGCACCGTCGGCTGTTTCCATTCTTGGCTCGCGAAGCCGACCGGGCCGAGCGTGTGCCACCCCAAAAACAACAACAAAAAATGGACATCGAACATGCCAGAACTCCCTATGGAACACGCCGTTGCAGCGGCGCCCGTCGCCTGTGTGTCGAACAATACCCCACGCCTGCTCATGGCATGCCTGGCCTTGAGCGTGCTGCCCACTTCGCTGTGGGCCGCAGGCTTTATCGACGACAGCCACGGCACCTTGACCTTGCGCAATTACTACCTGGACCGCGACTACAAGGACGACGGGGCGAAGACCGCCGCGCGGGAATGGGCCCAGGCGTTCATCCTCAACCTGGAATCGGGCTACACCCCGGGCCCGGTGGGCTTCGGCCTGGATGTGCGCGGGTTGATGGGGGTCAAGCTCGACTCGTCGCCGGACCGCAGCGGCACCGAGTTGCTGCCGGTGTCGGCCAGCGACAAGCGCGCCGCCGATGAGTACTCGCGCCTGGCCCCGACTGCCAAGCTGCGGTTTGCGCAAACGACAGTGAAGGCCGGCGATGTGTCGATCTTCCTGCCGTTCGCCTTTGCCAGTCCGTCGCGCCTGCTGCCGCAAACCTTTCGCGGCACCACCTTGAGCTCCAAGGACATCGAGGGCCTGACCTTCAACACCGGCTACATCGACCGCATCAACAAGCGCGACTCCACCGACTACCAGGCCATGACCATCGCTTCGCCCAACCGGCGTTTCAACGCCACCGCCACCACGTCGCACCTGGCGTATGTGGGCGGGGACTATCAGGTCAACAAAGACCTCAGCCTGCGCGTCTATCACTCCCAGGTCGCCGACCTCTACCAGCAGGACACCCTGGCGCTGTTGCACAACCTGCCGCTGGGCGATGGCGTGCTCACCAGCGACCTGCGCAGTTTTTTCAGCCGCGAGGATGGCAGTGCCCAGGCGGGCAACGTGGATAACCGCAACCTCTCGGCGCTGTTCGGCTACCGCCTCGGCGGCCATCGCGTCAGCCTTGGCTACATGCACTCAAGCGGGGAGACGGCCACACCCTATATCTCCGGCACCGAGTTGATGGGCATGAGCGAGCTGACCATGAGCTCGGACTTTCTCAACGCCAAGGAGCGCACCTGGCAGGCTATCTACGACTATGACTTCGCCGCAGCGGGTGTGCCGGGGTTGAAGACTCGGCTGCGCTATGTGCGCGGCGACAACATCGAACTGGCCGCTTTCAATGCCGAGGACCGCAAGGAGCGCGAGTTCCAGATGGAGTTGGGCTATGTGATCCAGGACGGCCCGCTGAAGAACGTCGGGTTCATGGCGCGCAAGTCGATCTACCGCAATGACTTCCCGAGCGGCGCGGCGTTTCGCGATGAAAACCAGACCCGTTTCCTGGTGCTCTACACCGTGGCGCTCTGGTAAGCCGCTCAGTCCTGGTAGACCTTCTTCAGCAGGCGCAGCAGCTCTTCACGTTCCTGGCCGTCGAGGGCGGCCGTGGCGTCCAGGTCACTCTGGGCGGCGATGGCCTTGAGTTCCTTGAGCAGGGTTTCGCCGCTCTTGCTGAGGAAGATCCCGTAGGAGCGCTTGTCCGGCTTGCAGCGTACGCGCACGGCGAGGGCGCGGCTTTCCAGCTTGTTCAGCAACGGCACTACCTGGGGCGGCTCGATGGCCAGTGCGCGAGCCAGGTCGGCCTGCATCAGCCCGGGGTTCTGCTCGATGATCGCCAGGGCCGAGAACTGTGCAGGGCGCAGGTCGTGGTCCGACAGCCGGCCGATCAGGTTCTGGAACAGCTTGAGCTGGGCGCGGCGCATGGCGTAGCCGATCAGATCGTCGAGGGCTGAATCCAGCGGCGGCCGTACCTCGTCGTTGTCGGGCAGGGCCTGGCTGGCGGCGGCGATGGTGGAAGGCTTGGCCATTGGCAGTGCAATCCTCAAAGGGTGGAGGTTAAGAAGGCTATCTAGTTTGCCGGGGTTAACGCGCCATGGCTATGCCGGCTTTTCACAACGCCTGGAAAACGCAGGTTTCATCGCGTAAAAATATTGGTTATCCGTATTAATAGTTAATTGACATAACTATATTTGCGGTTTAATTTCGAATCATCTTCAAACCCCAGAACAAGAGCGTACCGCCATGAGCAATTACGAAGGCCGTTGGACCACTGTCAAGGTTGAGATCGAAGAAGGCATCGCCTGGGTCATTCTCAATCGTCCGGAAAAACGCAACGCCATGAGCCCGACCCTGAACCGGGAAATGATCGACGTTCTTGAAACCCTCGAGCAGGACCCTGCCGCCGGCGTGCTGGTGCTGACTGGCGCGGGTGAAGCCTGGACCGCCGGCATGGACCTCAAGGAATACTTTCGCGAGGTGGACGCCGGCCCGGAAATCCTCCAGGAAAAAATCCGCCGCGAAGCCTCGCAATGGCAATGGAAACTGCTGCGCATGTACGCCAAACCCACCATCGCCATGGTCAATGGCTGGTGCTTCGGCGGTGGCTTCAGCCCGCTGGTGGCCTGCGACCTGGCGATCTGTGCGGATGAAGCCACCTTCGGCCTCTCGGAAATCAACTGGGGCATCCCGCCGGGCAACCTGGTGAGCAAGGCCATGGCCGACACCGTGGGCCATCGCCAATCGCTGTACTACATCATGACCGGCAAGACCTTTGGCGGGCAGAAAGCCGCCGAAATGGGCCTGGTCAACGAAAGCGTGCCGCTGGCTCAACTGCGCGACGTGACCATCGAACTGGCGCGCAACCTGCTGGAGAAAAACCCGGTGGTGCTGCGTGCCGCCAAGCATGGCTTCAAGCGCTGCCGCGAATTGACCTGGGAGCAGAACGAGGATTACCTCTACGCCAAGCTCGATCAGTCGCGCCTGCTCGACACCGAAGGCGGTCGCGAGCAGGGCATGAAGCAGTTCCTCGACGACAAGAGCATCAAGCCTGGCCTGCAGGCGTATAAACGCTGAAGGGCGCGGCCGCCTGGCCGCGCCGTTGTACCCTGCTTGAACGTATTCCCGATAAAGACAATAAAGAGGAATCACCATGCTGGACGTGCCCCTGTTGATCGGCGGCCAGTCGTGCCCCGCCCGTGACGGTCGAACCTTCGAGCGCCGCAACCCGGTGACCGGTGAAGTGGTCTCGCGGGTGGCTGCCGCCACCCTGGAAGATGCCGACGCCGCCGTAGCGGCCGCCCACGCCGCATTCCCCGCGTGGGCGGCGCTGGCGCCCAACGAACGCCGCACTCGGCTGCTCAAGGCAGCCGAGCAGTTGCAGGCCCGCAGCGCCGAATTCATTGCCGCCGCCGGCGAGACCGGCGCCATGGCCAACTGGTATGGCTTCAACGTGCGCCTGGCGGCCAATATGCTGCGCGAAGCGGCGTCGATGACCACCCAGATCACCGGTGAAGTGATCCCCTCCGATGTCCCCGGCAGTTTCGCCATGGCCTTGCGTCAACCTTGCGGCGTGGTGCTGGGTATCGCGCCGTGGAATGCCCCGGTGATCCTCGCCACACGTGCCATCGCCATGCCGTTGGCCTGCGGCAACACCGTGGTGCTCAAGGCCTCGGAGCTGAGCCCGGCGGTGCACCGCCTGATTGGCCAGGTGTTGCAGGACGCCGGCCTGGGCGATGGCGTGGTCAATGTCATCAGCAATGCCCCGGCGGATGCCGCTGCGATTGTCGAGCGCCTGATCGCCAACCCGGCCGTGCGCCGGGTCAACTTCACCGGCTCGACCCATGTGGGGCGGATTGTCGGCGAGCTCTCGGCGCGTCACCTCAAGCCGGCGTTGCTGGAACTGGGCGGCAAGGCGCCGTTGCTGGTGCTCGACGACGCCGACCTCGACGCGGCGGTGGCAGCGGCGGCCTTTGGCGCCTATTTCAACCAGGGCCAGATTTGCATGTCCACCGAGCGCCTGATTGTCGATGCCAAGGTCGCCGATGCGTTCACCGCCAAGCTCGCGGCCAAGGTCGCGACCCTGCGCGCGGGCGATCCCGTGGCGGCGGATTCGGTCCTGGGTTCCCTGGTGGATGCCGGCGCTGGCACACGCATCAAGGCCCTGATCGACGATGCCCTCGCCAAGGGCGCGCGGCTGGTGGTGGGTGGCCAACTGGACGGCAGCATCCTGCAGCCGACTCTGATCGATGGCGTTACCGAGCATATGCGCCTGTACCGCGAAGAATCCTTCGGCCCGGTGGCGGTGCTGCTGCGTGGTGACGGGGATGAAGCGTTGCTGCGCCTGGCCAACGACTCCGAGTTCGGCCTCTCGGCGGCGATCTTCAGCCGTGACACCGGGCGTGCACTGGCCCTGGCGCAGCGGGTCGAGTCGGGCATTTGCCATATCAACGGCCCGACCGTGCATGACGAGGCGCAGATGCCGTTTGGCGGGGTCAAGTCCAGCGGCTACGGCAGCTTTGGCGGCAAGGCCTCGATCGAGCACTTCACGCAATTGCGCTGGGTGACCTTGCAGAACGGGCCACGGCATTACCCGATCTGAGCAGGCGTCGCGACATAACAATAACAAGGCGGCGTTGATCCGCCTTGCTGGAGGACACCCTTGTGAGTTCCGAATTCAGACCGCAACCCCAGCCCGCACCGCGATACCGCGAGGTCTCCATTGGCCACGCAGCGGTGGCGGTCACTGAAGAACACGGCGTGCTGCATATGCGCTCCCTGGAGCCCCTGGCCGAGTTGCCGGCGCGCCTGCTCGATCGCCTGGTGCATTGGGCCCAGGTGCGCCCCGAGCAGACGTTTATCGCGGCACGCCAGGCCGGTGGTGATTGGCGCCGGGTCAGCTACCGCGAGATGCTCGACAGCGTGCGTGCGATTGCCCAGGGCCTGTTGAGTTACGGGCTCTCGGCGCACAAGCCGCTGGCCTTGCTGTCGGGCAATGACATCGAGCATTTGCAGGTCGCCCTCGGCGCGATGTACGCCGGTATTCCCTACTGCCCGGTATCGCCGGCGTATTCGTTGTTGTCCCAGGATTTCGCCAAGCTGCGGCATGTGTGCGACCTGCTGCAACCGGGGCTGGTGTTCGTCAGCGATGCGGCGGCTTACCAGCGCGCCATCGACGCTGTCTTGCCGGCCGAGACCCCGCTGATCAGCGTGCGCGGCCACCTGCCTGGGCGCACTCAGGTCAGCTTCGCCAGCCTGCTGGAAACGCCGGGCGGCGCTGAGGCCGACGCGGCGTTCCAGGCCACCGGCCCCGACAGCATCGCCAAGTTTCTCTTCACCTCGGGCTCGACCAAATTGCCCAAGGCCGTGGTCACCACCCAGCGCATGCTCTGCGCCAACCAGCAAATGCTGTTGCAGACATTTCCGGTGTTCGGTGAGGAACCGCCGGTACTGGTGGACTGGCTGCCGTGGAACCATACGTTTGGCGGTAGCCATAACGTCGGCATCGTGCTCTACAACGGCGGCACCTTTTACCTCGACGACGGCAAGCCCACGGTCCAGGGCTTTGCCGAGACCCTGCGCAACCTCAAGGAGGTTTCGCCCACGGCCTATTTGACGGTGCCCAAGGGCTGGGAAGAATTGGTCAACGCCCTGGAACAGGACGCCGAGTTGCGCGAACGGTTTTTTGCGCGGATGAAACTGTTCTTCTTCGCCGCCGCCGGCCTGTCGCAAAGTATCTGGGATCGCCTCGACCGCGTGGCTGAACAGCACTGCGGTGAACGTATCCGCATGATGGCCGGGCTGGGCATGACCGAAGCCGCGCCGTCCTGCACCTTCACCACCGGGCCGTTGTCCATGGCCGGCTATATCGGCTTGCCTGCGCCCGGCTGCGAGGTGCGCCTGGTGCCGTTGGACGGCAAGTTCGAAGGGCGCTTCCGCGGGCCGCACATCATGCCGGGGTACTGGCGGGCGCCGGAGCAAACCGCCGAGGTGTTCGACGACCAGGGTTTCTACTGTTCAGGTGACGCGATCAAGCTCGCCGACCCGCACCAGCCGCAATTGGGGCTGATGTTCGACGGGCGCATCGCCGAGGATTTCAAGTTGTCTTCCGGGGTGTTTGTCAGTGTCGGCCCGTTGCGCAATCGCGCGGTGCTCGATGGCGCGCCCTATGTGCAAGACCTGGTGATTGCTGCGCCGGACCGCGAATGCCTGGGCGCCCTGGTATTCCCCCGGCTCTACGAGTGCCGTCGGCTGGCCGGCTTGAGCGCCGACGCCAGCGACGCCGAGGTGCTGGCCAGCGCGCCGGTACGCCAGTGGTTCGGCGACTGGTTGCAGCGCCTCAACCGCGAGGCCACCGGCAATGCCAGTCGCCTGGAATGGATTGCCCTGCTCGACGAGCCAGCGTCCATCGATCGCGGGGAAATCACCGACAAAGGCTCGATCAACCAGCGCGCCGTGCTGCAATGGCGCGCGGCCAGGGTCGAGGCGCTGTATCGCGGTGAAGACCCTGCGATCCTGCGCGCCGGGCCCAAGCCTTGAACAGCGCCGGGCAGTACTCGGCGTTTGCCGATGCGGTGATTTTCGAGGCGGTGCGCACGCCGTGGGTCGACCTTGGCGGCGCACTGTCCCAGGTGTCGCCCATCGATCTGGGCATCAAGGTCGGCCGTGAAGTGTTGGCCCGGGCCGGCATCGACCCCCTGGCGGTGGACAGCGTGCTGGCCGGCTCCATGGCCCAGGCCAGTTTCGATGCCTACTTGCTGCCACGGCATATCGGCCTGTACAGCGGGGTGGCGCAAGCAGTCCCGGCACTGGGGGTGCAGCGCATCTGCGCCACCGGTTTCGAACTGCTGCGCCAGGCCGCTGAACAGGTGCGCGACGAGGTGCAACTGGCCCTGTGCGTGGCCAGTGAATCCATGTCGCGCAACCCGATTGCGGCCTACACCCATCGGGATGGGTTTCGACTCGGCGGCGAAGTGCAATTCAAGGATTTTCTCTGGGAGGCCCTGTACGACCCGGCCCCCGGCCTGGACATGATCGCCACCGCCGACAACCTGGCGCGCCGTTATGGCCTGAGCCGCAAGGCCGTGGACCGCCACGCCTGCGACAGCCATCAGCGCGCCTTGCAAGCGCAATGTGACGGCGCGTGGGCGGAAGAAATCGTCACGGTCGATAACCAGGTGTTCGAGCTTGAGGGGTACCAGCCCAGGGGCATCAGCTTGGCGCGTCGGGCGAGTGCCGTCAGCGCCGACAGCCACCCACGTCCCACCGACCTTAATGCCCTGGCACGCTTGCGCGCCGTGCATCCAGGCGGCGTGCAAACCGCCGGCAACAGTTGCGCGGTGGTCGATGGCGCGGCGGCGGCTTTGGTGGGGCGTGCCTCGGCCTGCACACGTCCGGCCCTGGCGCGGCTGCTGGCCAGCGCGGTGGTCGGCGTGGCCCCCGAGTTCATGGGCATCGGCCCGGCACCGGCGATCCGCCTGCTGCTGCAACGCAGCGGCTTGAACCTGAGTGACATCGGCCGCTTCGAGATCAACGAAGCCCAGGCCGCCCAGGTACTGGCGGTGGCCCATGAACTGGAGCTGGACAGCACCCGCCTCAACGTCCAGGGCGGCTCGCTTGCCCTGGGGCATCCCCTGGCCGCTACCGGCCTGCGCCTGGTGATGACCCTGGCCCGGCAACTGCGCCAGCACAACCTGCGCTACGGGATTGCCGCAGCGTGCGTGGGCGGCGGGCAGGGCATGGCGTTGCTGATCGAGAACCCTGCTTACCGCGCTTGATGGTTTTTCTTAGTCGATGAGGTGTCCCGATGTGGAGCTATGAGGCGCCCCTGGGCGATATGCAATTTGTCCTGGAACACTGGCTGCAGGCGCCCGATACCTGGCAGCGCCACCCGGCATTCGCGGCCCTGGACCTGCCGCTGGCGGTACAGGTGCTGGAGGAGGCGGCACGCTTCAGTCAGGGCGTGCTGGCGCCGTTGAATAGCAGCGGTGATCGCCAGGGCTGCCGCTGGCAGGCGGGCCGGGTCAGCACCCCGGACGGCTTCGTCGAGGCCTATCGCGCCTATGTCGAAGGGGGCTGGCCGGCGCTGGCGTGTGCCGAGGTACACGGCGGCCAGGGCTTGCCGCAACTGCTCGATGCGGCGCTGCAAGAGATGCTCTATGCCAGCAACCACGCCTGGGCCATGTACACCGGCATCGCCCACGGCGCCTACCTGTGCCTCAAGACCCACGCCGCTCCTTGGTTGCAGGCGCGCTACCTGCCCGACATTGTCAGTGGCCAGGCCTTGCCTACCATGTGCCTGACCGAGTCCCAGGCCGGCAGCGATGTCGGCTTGCTGCGCTGTCGCGCGCAGCCCCAGGCGGATGGCAGTTATCGCCTCAGCGGCAGCAAGCTGTTTATCTCCGGCGGCGAGCATGACCTCACGGCGAATATCCTGCACCTGGTGCTGGCGCGCCTGCCCGATGCGCCGCCGGGCAGCCGTGGTATTTCACTGTTCCTGGTGCCCAAGCAACTGGACGATGGCCAGGCCAATGGCGTGCACTGCGACGGCATCGAACACAAGATGGGCATCAAGGGCAGCGCCACCTGTTCCCTGGTGTTCGACGCCGCCCAGGGCTGGCTGATCGGCGAGGCCCATCGCGGCCTGGCTGCGATGTTCGTGATGATGAATTCGGCGCGCCTGCATGTGGGCCTGCAAGGCCTGGGGCATGTCGAGGCGGCCTGGCAGAACGCCCGCCAGTACGCCGCCGAGCGCTTGCAGATGCGTGCGCCATGCCGGCCGGAAGAGGTGGTCGCCCAGGCGGCTGACCCGATCCGTTATCATCCGGCCATGCGCCGCGTGTTGCTGGAGCTGCGCACGACCAGCGAGGGCATGCGCGCCATCGGGTATTGGGCGGCGCACCTGCTTGATCAGGCCGAGCATGACCAGGACTCGTCGGCCGCCCGCTTGGCGCCGCTGCTGACGCCCATCATCAAGGCGTTTTTCACCGAACAGGGCTTTCGCCAGGCCAGCCATGGGCTGCAGGTGTTCGGCGGTTACGGCTACGTCACCGAGTTCGCCATCGAGCAAACCCTGCGCGACAGTCGCATCGCGATGATCTACGAGGGCAGTAACGAGATCCAGGCCAATGACCTGTTGCTGCGCAAGGTGCTGGGGGATGAGGGGCGAGCCTTTGGCCTGCTGCTGGCCGAGTTGCGCGCCGAGGCCGGGCAGGGCGCGCAGTATGAGGAATGCGCAGGCTTTTCCGGCGCGTTGGCCAACCTGTGCGACGCGTTGGCCAGGGTGGTGCACGCCATCCGTGAACGCACCCACGAGGACAGTGAATACCCCTATCGGGCGGCGCCGGATTTCCTCCAGCTCTGTGGCGTCGCGTTGCTGGCCTTTGCCTGGGCGCGGGCCGCGCGGGTCTCCAGGGCCCTGCGCGAAGACGATCCGCTGCGTGCCGCCAAGCTGCAAAGCGCCGGGTTCTTTTTCGATTACCTGCCGTCGCGGCTGGCCCAGCACCTGGGCGCCATAGACGGGGCACGGGCAGCGCTGGCGTTCATCTGACGCGGCCAGGTGCTTGCGGTACTACTTGCGGTACCATGGCGGCTCACGTTTTCTGGAAGTTGCCTGGATGAGTAAACCCGGTCAATTGGTGCTGGTTGCACTGCGCAAGATGATTGCCAGCGGGGAGTTGGCGGCGGGCGAGCGGCTGATGGAGATTCCCACGGCGCAGCTGTTCGGCGTGTCGCGCATGCCCGTGCGCATGGCCTTTCGTACCCTCGAACAGGAAGGACTGCTGGTGCCGTTTGGCGGGCGCGGCTATCAGGTGCGTTCGGTCAGCCCCAGCGACATTGCCGGCGCCGTCGAAGTGCGCGGCGTGCTTGAGGGCCTGGCAGCGCGTCAGACCGCCGAGCTTGGTTTATCCGACGCGGCGCGTGCGGCGCTGGAGCGCTGCCTGGTGGAAGGCGACCAACTGTTCGAAAAGGGCTATGTGACCGAGGATGACCTTGAGGTCTATCACGACCTGAACATGCGCTTTCACCAGGTCATCGTCGAAGGCAGCCACAACCCGGCGATCGCCGACGCGCTGGCCCGCAATGATCACCTGCCGTTCGCCTCGGTGACGGCGCTGGCGGTGGATCGCGAGGACATGGCCCGCGAGTACCGACGCTTCAACTATGCCCACATGCAGCATCATTCGGTTTTCGATGCCCTGGTCAATCGCCAGGGCGCGCGGGCCGAAGCCATCATGCGCGAGCACGCCAATGCGACGTTGCGCTATGCCGAGATCTTCAGTTCAGCCACCGCCGCTGCGCGCATGAAGGTGATTTTGCCCGCGTCGTGAACCCTGTCAGATATCGAGTACCAGCAGCGGGGTTTTCGAGCGCGAGCAGCAGGGGGTGAACTGGTCATTCAGGGCCTGTTCCTGTTCGGTGAGGAACAGGTCGCGGTGCTCCGGTATGCCCTCCAGCACACGGGTCAGGCAGGTGCCGCAAATCCCTTGTTCGCAGGACACGGCAATCTCGATGCCATGGCTTTCCAGGACCTGGACCACGGTCTTGTCGGCGGGGATTTCGAAGACCTGGCCGCTGCTGCCGAGCTTTACCGAAAAGCCGCCGTCGAGGCTGCTGTCCACCGGTGCCGCGCTGAAGTATTCGCGGTGCAGGCAGTCTTCCTGCCAGCCCTGTGCGCGTGCGCTGTCGAGTACATGCTGCATGAACCCGCCAGGACCGCAGACATACAGGTGCACGTCATCGGCAGGCGCCGCCAGCACTTCGGCGATGTTCAACGCGGTGTGCGGCTGCTCATCGAAATGCAGGAACACCCGCTCGGCAAACGGCGACGCCTTGAGCCGCTGCACAAATGCCGCGCGCTCACTGGCGCGGGCGCAGTAATGCAGTTCGAAGTCGGCTCCCGCATGGGCCAGGCGCTCAGCCATGCACAGGATCGGGGTGATGCCGATGCCACCGGCAAACAGCAGGCTGCGACGCGCGTCGTGGACCAGGGGAAACAGGTTGCGTGGCTCGCTGATGGTCAGGCGGGTGCCCTCGTGGACCTGCTCGTGCAGGCTGCGCGAGCCGCCCCGGGAGGCCGGGTCCTTGAGCACGCCGATCAGGTAGCGATGACGTTCCTCGGGGTGATTGCACAGGGAATATTGCCGGATCACCCCATCGGGCAGGTGCAGGTCAATATGCGCGCCGGCACTGAAGGCCGGCAGCGGCTGGCCATCGACACTGGCCAGTTCATAGCTGCAAATGTCCTGGGCTTCGTTGTTACGGGATACCACCACCACATCGATCATGTTCAGTCCTCGCAAAGTTGTCGCGCTGTTCAGGCGGTGGTGGTGGCGATCAGTTGCGGTTCGAGGGCGCGTTCCTTGGCAATCAGTCGCTCCAGGATCTTGCGCGATTGCACGCCACCCGCGTCGATATTCAACTTGAGCAGGTTGCGCTGCGGATGGGCCAGCAGGTTCTGTTGCTGGCGTTCGAGCATCTCCAGGTCCTCGCTGAAAATCTTGCCCTGGCCCTCGCGAATGCTTGCCGTCAGTGCCTCATCGTGGGGGTTGAAGTTGCGCGCCATGCCCCAGAAGTACCAGATCGAAGTGTCGGTTTGCGGGGTGATGAAGTCGACCACGATGCTCGCAGCCTTGTGTTCGGGGGCGGCGTTATAGCCACCTTTGCCGGCGTGGGCCACGCCGACTTCGATGAGCACATGGCTGGGCGGGGTGAAGCGGCAGATCTGCCAGCGGTCCACCGGCACGTCATCGGCAAGGTTATTGCCGCGCAGGGCCATGCGCCAGAACGGCGGGGCCATGATGTTTTCCATGTGCCGGGCGGTGACCACTTCATCGCCGTCCACCGTGGTCACGGGCGGGGCTTCGTCGATTTCCTTCTGGCCGATGCTGGAGGCGTGCACATAGGTTTCGTGGGTCAGGTCCATCAGGTTGTCGATCATCAGGCGGTAGTCGCACTGGATATCGAACAGCCCGCCGCCATAGGCCCACTGGTCACTCACGGCCCATTCCAGGTGATGGATCAGCGCCGGGTCGGCCTGGCTCTGATCGCCGGGCCATACCCAGATGAAGCCGTAGCGTTCAACGGCGGCAAAGGTCTTGTTGCAGGGAAAACCACGTACCCGCTGGCCGGGCATTTCCACGGTCTTGCCGTCGCCGCCCATGACCAGGCCGTGGTAGCCGCAGACCAGGTTGCCGTTCTCGACATACCCCAGTGAAAGCGGCGCGCCGCGATGGGGGCAGAAGTCCTCGACCGCCACCACGGCGCCTTCCTGGCCACGATAAAACACCATCTTTTCGCCACAGATCTGTCGACCCAGCGGCTTGTGCGCGATTTCATCGGGGGTGCAGGCGACATACCATGTGTTTTTGGGGTACATGATGACTCTCCAGGCGCGGATTGTTTTTATTTAATGGATCCATTAAATGGCTGGCCTGATGGAGAGTCAATCTATTTTGGTTGATTTATTGGGCGATTATCGGATACTTACATATCAATGGATCCACTGGTTGGATTCAGTAGCGAATCATCACTGACTTCAACTCGGTGTAATCCTCGATGAAGGCGCTGCCGAACTCCCGGCCTACCCCCGAGGACTTGTTGCCGCCAAACGGCACCGCCGGGTCCAGCATCGTGTGCATGTTCACCCACACCGTGCCGGCCTCGATGGCGGGCACCATGCGCAAGGCTTTGCTGAGGTCGTTGGTCCACAGGCTGGCGCTCAAGCCGTAGGGTGTGTTGTTCATCAAGGCCAGCAGTTCTTCTTCGCTGTCGTACGGCAAGAACGTGGCAATGGGGCCGAAGGTCTCCTCGTTGAGCAGGGTGTCGTTGACGCTGTTGGCGAGGATGATCGTCGGCTCGACGTAACAGCCCGGACGGTCGATCAGGTTGCCACCGTGAATGATGCGGTTGTTTTCGGCACGGGCCTTGGCGAAGAACTCGCCGAGTTTGAGCTGGTGCTGGCGGTTGGTGACCGGGCCGAATTCGGTGCGCTCGTCCAGAGGCGAGCCGATGTTCAGCGTGCTCAGGCGCTGGGCCAGTTTGCCCATCACCGTTTCGATCTGCGAACGATGCACAAAGAAGCGTTCGGCGGCGGCGCAGATTTGCCCGGAGTGCAAAAAGCCCGCTTCGAGGATGCCGTTGACGGCCTTGTCCAGGTCCACATCGGGCAGGAACCCGGCCGAGTTCTTGCCGCCCAGCTCAAGGGTGGCCCGGGTCAGCCCGGCGCCCATGGCACTCTGGCCCACCGCAATTCCGGTCGGCACGGAGCCGGTGAACGACACCTTGTCGGTGCCGGGGTGTTCGATCAGGCCTTTGCCGACGCTGCCGCCGCCGGTCAATACGTTCAGCGCGCCGGCGGGAAGGCCGGCGTCAATCGCCAGCTCGGCGATGCGCAGAATGGTCAGCGGCGTGAACTCGCTGGGCTTGATGATGATGCTGCAACCGGTTACCAGCGCCGAGGCGAGTTTCCAGATGGCGATCATGGTCGAGAAATTCCACGGCACGATGCCGACCACCACTCCGACCGGCTCGCGCAGGGTGAACGCGGTGTAGCGCTCGCCGGCGAAGGAGGGCAGCGACGGGGTGATGGTCTGGCCGCTGATCTTGGTGGCCCAGCCGGCGTAGTAACGCAGGAAGTGCGCGGCCTGGTCGACTTCGAAGGCGCGGGAAATCTGGATGATCTTGCCCGACTGGCAGGTTTCGATCTGTGCCAGTTCTTCGCGGTGTTGCTCCAGCAGATCGGCCAGTTTGAACAGCACGTTGCCGCGCACCGCTGGTGCGACCTGCGACCACTGCTTGAAGCCTCGGCTCGCCGACGCCACAGCCGCGTCAATGTCGGCCGGGTCGGCGTCGGCGACATCGGCGATGACCTGGCCGGTGGCCGGGTTGATCACCTCCAACCGCTGGCTGGAATGGCTCTCGACGTAGCCACCGTCAATGAACAACCCATGGGTTCGACGGAGGAAGGCTTCAACCTGGGGCAGCAGTGGAATATCGCTCATGGGGTTTTTCCTGGTGGCAGACATTGAAAAGCCCGAGGTTAATCCCCGTGGCCGGAACGGGCTTGACTGTGGCTGCCCAGTGGCATGTCTGTGGCTGCCAGCGCCTGTACGCGGCGTATCAGCCTGAGCCTTTGAAAAGTACAATCTTGACTCTGGAAGGTGCATGTCCTGCCAGGAAGGCACGCTCCATACTGGCCCTGCATCCGGCGCCACGCCTTGATTTCTGGCGCTGCCCGGACATCCAATAATAAGCAGGGCCATCCATGAAAAAGCCAAACCCGCTCCTTGAAGACCTCAAGTCCATCCTGCCGACCATCGCCGCCAATGCCTTCGTGGCCGAGCAGGACCGCCAAGTGCCCGCCGAGAATATTGCGCTGCTCAAGAGCATCGGCATGCACCGTGTGTTTCAGCCGAAAGTGTTCGGCGGCATGGAGTTGTCGCTGCCGCAGTTTGCCGACTGCATCGCCTTGCTCGCCGGGGCCTGCGCCAGCACGGCCTGGGCCATGAGCCTGTTGTGTACCCACAGCCATCAATTGGCACTGTTCTCGGCCCAACTGCAGCAGGAGGTCTGGGGCGCTGACCCGGATGCCACTGCGAGCAGCAGCATCGCGCCGTTCGGGCGCACCGAGGAAGTCGAGGGCGGCGTGCTGTTCAGCGGAGAAATGGGCTGGAGCAGCGGCTGTGATCACGCCGATTGGGCGATCGTGGGTTTCCGCCGCAACAACGCCCAGGGCACCCAGGATTACTGCTTCGCGGTGCTGCCGCGCAGTGACTACCAGATCCGCGATGACTGGTTTGCCGCCGGCATGAAAGGCAGCGGCACCAAGACCTTGATCATCGACAAGGCCTGGGTGCCGGAACACCGCATCCAGAAAGCCAAGGACATGATGGAAGGCAAGTCCGCCGGCTTTGGGCTGTACTCCGACAGCAAGATTTTCTACTCACCGTACCGGCCTTATTTTGCCAGTGGCTTTTCCACCGTCAGCCTGGGCGTCGCCGAGCGAATGCTGGAGGTGTTCCGCGAAAAGACCAGGACCCGCGTGCGCGCCTACACCGGCGCGGCAGTCGGTGCCGCGACCCCGGCGCTGATGCGCCTGGCCGAGTCGACGCACCAGGTGGCCGCCGCGCGCGCCTTCCTCGAAAAAACCTGGGACGAACACGCCGAACACAGTGAGCAGCAGCGCTACCCCAGCCGCGAGACCCTGGCGTTCTGGCGCACCAACCAGGCCTACGCGACCAAGATGTGCATCCAGGCAGTGGACCGTCTGTTCGAAGCCGCCGGCGGCAACGCCTGGTTCGAGCACAACGAGATGCAGCGCCTGTTCCGCGACTCACACATGACCGGCGCCCATGCCTACACCGACTACGACGTCTGTGCACAGATCCTCGGCCGCGAGTTGATGGGCCTGGAGCCCGATCCGAGCATGATCTGAAGCTGCTTTTGAAAACAACAATCAGGGCTGCGCCTGACGCAGCCCGGGAGTCTTGCATGTCTGAATCGACCTTCGACCCACGCGCTTTTCGCCGGGCCCTGGGCAACTTTGCCACGGGCGTGACCGTGGTCACCGCCGCCGACGCCTCCGGCCGCAAGGTGGGCGTTACCGCCAATAGCTTCAACTCGGTGTCCCTGGACCCACCACTGGTGCTGTGGAGCATCGACAAACGCTCCAGCAGCCACGGGGTATTCGAGGAGGCCAGCCACTTCGCGGTCAACGTGCTGGCGGCGGACCAGATCGACCTGTCGAACAATTTTGCCCGGCCCAAGGACGACCGCTTCGCCGAGATCGCCTATGCACCGGGGGAGGGCGGGGCGCCGGTGTTCGTCGATTGTGCGGCACGTTTTCACTGCGAGAAATACCAGCAGGTGGATGGCGGCGATCACTGGATCATGATCGGCAAGGTGGTGGCCTTCGACGATTTCGGGCGCTCGCCGCTGCTCTACCACCAGGGCGCCTACTCCATGGTCCTGCCCCATACGCGCATGACCAGGCGCGACGAAAGCCAACCGCCGAGCAGCCACTTCCAGGGGCGCCTGAACCATAACCTGTATTACCTGATGACCCAGGCGGTACGCGCCTACCAGTCCAGCTACCAGCCCCGGCAACTGTCCACCGGCCTGCGCACCAGCGAGGCGCGGATGCTGATGGTGCTGGAGAACGATGCCCGCCTGAGCGCTGGCGACCTGCTGCGGGAAGTGGCGATGCCGGTGCGGGAAATCGACGACGCCGTGGCCAACCTCAAGCGCAAGGGGCTGGTCGACGATGATGAACACGGCGTACGCCTGACCGCTGCGGGCATTGAACAGACCGAAGACCTCTGGGCCATCGCACGGGAACAGCAGGACAAGGTGTTCGCCGAGTTCAGTCAGGACCAGATCGACACCTTCAAGACGGTGTTGAAGGGACTGATCAGCCACTGCTGACTGGCCAAAATCCGATGCCGGCAACGGCATCGGATTTTTTTGCGTCACGCTCAGCGGGCTTCGGCCAACTCATCGACTAAGCGCAACTGAAACGCCGCCAGCGCCGCGTTCGGTTGCTGCAACTGCACAAACTCAAGCATCGGGTCGCCGACCTGTGTCCTGACGCCCACCAATTCCTCAATGGTCGCCAGCCCGCAAAACGGTACATAGGCTTCGGAGTAGCCGCCTTCGTGCACCAGCACCAGGCGGCCCTGGCACAGGCGTTCGGCTGCTTGGCGTACAAGACGGGTCATGTGCCGGAACGAGTCACTGTGCAACAGCATTCGCGCCAGTGGGTCGACCGCGTTGGCGTCGTAGCCGCAGGCGACGATGATCAATTCCGGCTCGAAGCGCTCCAGCGCCGGAATCACGATACGCTCCATCGCGTGCAGATACGCCTCATGACCGCTGCCGGGAGGCAGCGGGATATTGATGTTCGCACCCAGCCCCGCGCCGCGCCCGCGATCCGCTTCACCGCTGTAACCTGCCGGGAAACAGCCGTCCTGATGCAGGGAAATCGTCAGCACGTCGCCGCGTTCTTCGAAGATCGATTGGGTGCCGTTGCCGTGGTGCACGTCCCAGTCGATCACCGCGACGTTGCCCAGGCCACGCCGTGCTTTTGCGGCTTCGATGGCGATGGCGATGTTGGCCAGGAAGCAGAAGCCCATGGCGTTGTCGGCGAGGCAGTGGTGACCGGGTGGGCGTGACAGAGAATAGGCATTGTCGACTTCGCCGGACAGCACCGCATCCACTGCTGCCATGGCCAGCCCGGCGGAGAGCCTGGCTATTTCATAACTGCCTGGCCCGATGGGCGCGTGGGGGCCCAATTCGCCGCCCCCGGCATCGCTCATCGCCTTGAAGCGTTGCAGGTAGTTGGGCGTGTGCACCCGCAGCAGGTCTTCATCGGTGGCCGCGTTGGCACTGCGCACCTGTAAGTGGCGGGTCAGACCGGAAACGTCCAGCAGGCTCTTCAAGCGACGCTTGGTTTCCGGTGACTCGGCGTGGCCGGCGGCGGCAGGCGGCTGCACCCACCCGCCCACCGGTAAGGTCAAGGCGTGCAACCCGGCGCTGTGCCAGAGGCTGAGTTCGTCGAAGAAAAATGCACTTTTTCGGCTCATCGTCTTTCCATTTTCGTTGGGGTAAAAGGGCCCGTCAGGCATTTGGGCGGCTGCTCAGCATCAACACCAGGGACAGCACGGTGATGCACGCCCCTGCGATCAGCAGTGATTGCAAGCCGCCGCTGGCTTCGATCATCCGGCCAGCCACGGTCGGGCCGATGGCCAGGCCGCCACCGATCACCAGGTTGGAGGTGTTCATCAATTTTCCGGAGCGGTCGAGGTCGGCCAGGCAGGCCAGGACCAGCGGCAGGATGAGGGTCCAGGTGAACTTGAAAAGCAGCGCCGCCAAGGCAAAACGCAGCATGTCGGGCTGGCCCAGCAGCAACAGCACGGCGCCTGCCATCAACGCGTACCCCAGCAGTAACAGCAACAGGCGTGGCAGACGGTCGCCGATCAGCGAGGTACAACCGGCCCCGACGATGCCCATCACCGTGGCGAGCGCCAGAATCTCGCCACTGGCCTCGGCAGAGAGGCCGGCATGGCTGCTGATGGAACCGATAAAGGTCCAGACACCGCTCAGGCTGACGTAGAAACTCAGCAGGCCCAGAATGCCCAGTGCGGCTTTCCACCGGGAGGCGAGGGCGATGCGCTCGGCGGCTTTTTCAGGCGCCGGGCTGCCCTGGGGAAAGTGCCGTGCCAGGGGCAGAAAGAGCGTCATCAAGGCGGCGAGGATCAGGTAGCAGGCTGACAACCCGTAGTGCTCGAACAGCTGGGGCAGGATGCTCAAACCGATCGCCCCGACCACCAGTTGCCCCATCACCCATAACCCGTAGACACGCCCGGGATGGGCCGTGGAGGCCGCACTGGACAGGCAGATGATCATCAACGAGCCACCGGCCAGGGCGCTGCAAAAGCGCAGTGCCAGGAGTATCGGGTAGTCGTGGGCCAGCATTGAAAGCAGGTTGGCGGCGATGAACAGCAACCCGGCCAGCAAGGCGGCGCGGCGCCAGTCGACACGCTTGAGCCACCACAGTGCCGGCAGGGTGGCCAGGCTCATGGCGCCGAGTTCGGTGGAGAACAGGTCCCCGATCTGCGACGGGCTCAACTGCCATTGCGTCGCCAGTTGCGCCGCCACGGCCGGTGCGGTCATCAGAATGGTCGGGGTGATGGCAGCGAACAGCACAATGGCGGCCAGCAATGCCAATGGGGATGAGGCGCGCGAACGTTCATCGGTCAGCGGTTGGGTCTGGGTGTTCATGGGCAAGCTCCGATGAGGGGGTTCAGAACACATGGACCAGGCGCAGCAGCGCGTCGGTACCGTGATAGCCGTTGTCGGTGGCGACGTTCTGCGAGAGGCCGAACATCAACTGGTTCTGTTTATCCAGCCAGTGACCAACCTCGAACCCCACTTGGGTGTAGCGCTTGTGGGTGTTGTCGATGCGCTGGTCATTGATCCGCAGTTCGCCGCCATCGGCGTGGATCAGTCGCAGTGCGCCGTAGGTGCCGGGTGTGAAGTCGTAGGAGGCAAAGGCTTGCAGGCGATACAGCGGGTCCTGTTTCAGGTCGCTGCCGAAGTAGTCGTCGTTCTTGCCATAGAGTTGGGCTTCGAGGTTGGCTTCCAGCACCCATTTTTCACCGATGCCCTGGGTGTAGTTGTAAACGAAGGTGGTACCCCAGCGATTGGCACCGGGCGACACATCGGGATTGTTACCATGGTATTCGCCCACAGGCAGGGTAATCAGGGTCAGTAGGCCGCTGTAGGTGCGCGAGGCCGGATCGTTGATGAAAAACACCGTGCCGCCGACCTGGGGATCACCGAAACCGCTTTCTGCGCTGCGTTGGCCGGCACCCGGCAGGCGGGCGTTGATGTCGGCGAAAGGCACGATGAACTGTGGGGTACAGAGGGTGCCGCAGAGGTCGGTGAAGAACACTTGGCGGTACGCCACGGCGTTAACCTTCAGGTCGGCCTTGCCGGTGCTGTCGGCCGGGCCGTGGAAGTCACTGGCGCGGCTTGCCGGCAGGTACAGCACGCCCAGGCTGGTACCCGAGGGGGCGCCGAAAAAGTCCCGGGCGTTGAGGTCGGCCGCACTGGCGTGCAGGCTCGACAGGCCGCCGAGCAGGGCCAGTGTGGTGGTGCGGGTGAAGGTGTGGATCATGGGCATGGCATCTCTTCTTTGAGGTGTTGTGTGGCGAACGGCTCGCCCGTGGGTGGCAGAGGGGACAAAAAAAGCGCAAAGGTGTCCCGTGGCCGTCAAAACGACAGCGAAAAAGTCAGCGCGGGTCAGTGGTGCAGATCAATCAGGCGGGGCGTGCAGCAAATGGGCGATTCGGGCTTTGTCCTTGACCCCGAGTTTGCTGTAGATGGCGCGGATGTGATGGCGCACGGTATTGGGCGACATGCCCAGGTCGCGGGCGACTTCCTTGTAGGTCTTGCCTTCGCCGAAACCCTGGGCCACCGCATTCTCCCGAGGGCTCAGTTGCATCAGCACCGTACGGCTGCGGGCGGCCAGCAGGAGCAGGTCGCCGACCGTCGAGGCCTCGACCTGCAGGTGCTTGCCGTCATAGCCCCCGGCGTCCATCGCGACCGGCAGGCAAGGGCCGGTCCAGTCCGGCCATTCGCTCAGCAGCAAGTCGACGAAGCCACGTTCCGTACAGTGCAGGGTGCCGCGCTGGTCGCACACGGCAAGTGCGAGATTGCGCGGGTGGGTGAGGGCTTCGCGCATGGCGACCAGGGTACGAATCTGATTGGCCGAGACCGCCGCCACCAGGTGCCGCATGAGGTTGTTCAGCAGCAGGCAGTCCTGCTCGGTAAAGCGTGGGGCGTCGGGCGCCCGGTAGAGCGTGAGGTGATCGCTGAGGTGGGTTTGCGGGTCGATGTACACGACGCACAGCAATTCACCGATCGCGTAGCACGAGCCGAGCCAGTTGAGCCCCGGGCCGTTGGCGGGGTTGCGCATGTCGACGATGACCGCCTGCCCCGGCACGTCGTTGACCCTGGCAATGGTCACATCGATATGACGAATCGATTGCCAATCGGCCAGGTAGCTGCGGGGCAGGTTGTAGAGGTAGGAGCTGTGTTCTTCCGGCAGGCCGTCAATCAGCGCAGCCCGGCCCCACCAGGCGCTGTCGAAGGGCAGTAGTTGGCGGATGCAGCTCAGCGCCGCTTCGTGGAAGTGTTCTATGTCTTTGTCCTGCGCCAGGCGTTGGAGCTCCAGTGTCATCGCGCTGAATGCCTCCAGCAGGCTGGCGTGACCATGATCATGACGGCTCATTCGTATGTACCTCTGTGCGACATTTTTATTGTTTTCGTCACGAAGTCATTAAGGGCCGGAACGTCGTTTTGACGTGGGCAGGGCCTGGAGACAAGTATCGACGGGTTGAAAGCCGATCACCATCCTACAGATGCACGATAGCGCCCGACGCAGGGTTTTTTTGGATGGCAGCCACGCGCAAAGGCCTTGCAGGCTCGTACAAGCAATCACGCTCGGTTTGCGATCAGATCCGGGGTTTCGACTCGATCAGAAAGGGCCAGGCCGATGTTCTTCAAGAAAAAACAGCCGATGCAGGACCTTGCCGCCGTCCTCAAGCAACTGCTGGCGGGAGAGGTGTTGGGAACCCAGGCACTGCACGCTTATCCGTCGGTGCAGGCCGACCTGGAGCAACTCGCCACACAACGTGCGCGGGCTGCGCGGCAGTTGCTGTTGCTCGAGGAATCAGCCCGCGATCAGGCTGCCGAAGGGGCGCGCAGCGAACAGGCACTTGCCGTGCTTCGCCGGCAACTGGAGCAGGCCGGGCAGCGTGAACAGGCGCTGGAAGCCGAGTTGCGTGAGCATGCGCAGCGCGCCCTTGCGCATCAACACGAGACGCAGATCTGGGAGCTGCTGCTCTGCACCATGACCGAAGGCTGCTGGGACATCACCGTGGTCAACGGTGACGTGCAGGATCCCGCCAGTCGCATGCGGATTTTCAATCAGTTCCGTCTGCTCCTGGGCTACGCGCCCCATGAGCTGCCCGATGGCTGGGACGCGCAGGTCAGCATCACCCACCCCGATGACCTGCCGAAGATCATGGCGATCTTCGATCGGGAAATCCTTGCGCCTCAGGGCAGCGGTGAGTACGTGTTTGAATACCGGATGCGCCACAAGACCCGTGGCTACATCTGGTGCCGCGAGCGTGGGCGAGCGGTGCGCGATGCCCAGGGGCGTTTGACGCGGGTGATCGGCGCGGTACGCGATATCAGCGACGAGCAGTCGGCGAAGACCACCCATCAACAGCTGCTCGCACACAATCAGGCCACCTACGGCCAGATCGCCACGGTGGTGAGTGTGATCAAGGGCATTGCCGACCAGACCAACCTGCTGGCCTTGAACGCCGCCATTGAAGCGGCCAGGGCCGGCGAGGTCGGGCGCGGGTTCTCGGTGGTGGCCGATGAGGTGCGCAAGCTGGCGGAAAACACCCGTCAGGCGACCCATCAGATCCAGACGATGCTGCATCAGCACGAACGCTAGGAGGGAGCTGCGTTGCGCAGCTCCTGAGGCCGGTCAGAAGGGCACGGCCACCGTCAACTGGCTGTAGAGGTTGGTGCCGTTGCCACCCACTTGGTTACCGCCGGAGTCGGCATCCTTTTTGGGTTGGTAGATGCCCACCAGCGGGCTGATGATCAGGTGGCTGTTGACCGCCCATTCGGCGTACAGGTCCAGCTCCCGGGCGTCGAGGTTCAGCGCGTCGTGTTTGCGCAGGGTATTGAAGTCGAAGTACAGCGCGCCGACCGTCAGGTTCTCCAGGGGCGTCGCCTTGAGGCCGACGTGATGGATGCCGGTATTGCTGTTGAACGGGCCGGCATAGTTGGAGGCGACTTCACCCTGGAACCAGGTGCCATAGCCGGTGCTGAGCCCGGTGAACAGCGGGTCCCATTTTTGCGAGTAGCGCGTGTAGCGGTAGGTCACTTTTGGCGACCAACCGACATCGGCGAAGGTGTAGCCGGCCTCGGCGTACCAGGCTTTTTCCGGCCCCGCGTCTTTGTCTTGCCAGGCGTATTCGAAGGCGAAGCTGGCGTTGTCGATACCGGCGCTGCCTTCGCCGCGCACGCTGTAAGTGTCCAGGCCCTCGCGCTGTTTCTGGAAGTCGCTGGCCCACTGGTCGGTGACGTTCATGCCGTGGACCCAGGTCAGCCCCAGCGTGCCGGCGGCGGCCGTGTAGTCGAGGGTGCCCGCCGCCAGTTCGGTTTCGGCCTGGGCGCGGTTGTCCGACTTGAGCCACAGCACCGAGCCGTGCAGGCCCTCTTGCCCGCCCAGGCGCAGCATCGCCGTGCGGTCGAAGGCGTGGCGTGCCGCGAGGTAATAGGCGCCGCCACGGTTCAGCGCACCGTCAGCCGGGCCTTTGCCGAGGTTGGGGCCGTCGTCGTTGATCAGGAACCCCCGGCCGATCTTGACCACCTGGCGCCCGATGGAAAAATCCACACCGTCCTTGCCCAGCGCCGGAAACAGATCGGCCGAGCGCCATCCCAGGTAGGCGTCTTCGATTTTGGTGGTGCGTTCGCTGCCATCGGTGTTGCCCGCCGCATCGCCGTCGCCCCAGGTGCCGGAGCTGACCCAATTGAGCGCGCCATACGCGGTGCCGTGCCCGGCCAGGCCCTGGTCGCCGCTCACCCCGTACTTGATGAAACCCTCGCGCCAGGTCGAGCCGCCCGCTGTGCCGTCGTAGTTGTGACGGCTGTTGAACAGGCCGTAGACCGCCAGGAAGTCCGCATTCAGGTGGGTGTCCTCGTCGGCGTATAGCTCATAGGCCTGGGCCGGTGAATGGCCGATCAACAGCGCGATACCCAGGCCGACGGCCAAGGATTGCGTGCGTATTTTCAAGGTGTGCTCCATTGTTATAGTCCCCAGCATGGTTAGGTCGAGGGCGCATTAAGATGACCCCAGGCGGAGGAAGTCTTTCACCTGCGTGCCACGCAATTGATCCTGCCCGCCAAGCCGTATGCCTTGGCAGGCAGCAACAAAAGCCACGGCAGACATGGGCAAGACGCTCGGTGCTCGGGAAGTGCACAGTGATTTTGCGCACGATGCCGTTTCGATCAGGGACTGGCTGGGGAGGGCTTTATCGCCGGCTCCTTGAACGGCTCGATGCATCCACTCAGAAATCCGCTTTCGAGGATCCGCACCATGTCGATCAATGACCGACTTACACAGCATTTGAAACGCGGCAGCGTCGGGTTTCCGACCGCGCTGGCCAGCACCATTGGCCTGATCATGGCCAGCCCGGTGATTCTCACCGCGACCATGGGCTTCGGTATCGGCGGCAGCGCCTTCGCGGTGGCCATGCTGATTGCGGTGGTGATGATGCTGGCCCAGGCAACCACCTTTGCCGAGGCCGCGTCGATCCTGCCGACCACCGGCTCGGTCTACGACTACATCAATTGCGGCATGGGTCGTTTCTTTGCGATCACCGGCACCCTGTCGGCGTACCTGATCGTGCACGTGTTCGCCGGCACCGCCGAGACGATTCTGTCCGGGGTCATGGCCCTGGTGAACTTCGAACACCTCAACACCCTGGCGGAGTCCGCCGGCGGCTCCTGGTTGCTGGGGGTGGGGTTTGTCGTGGTGTTCGGTGTTCTCAATGCCTTTGGCGTCAGCGCCTTCGGCAGGGCCGAGATCATCCTGACTTTCGGCATGTGGACCACCCTGATGGTGTTCGGCGTGCTCGGCCTGATCGCGGCCCCGGCGGTGCAGCTGGAGGGCTGGTTCGGCGTATCGCTGGTGGGTACCGACCTGGTCACCATTCTGTCGTTGGTGGGCATGGCCATGTTCATGTTCGTCGGTTGCGAGTTCGTCACGCCGTTGGCCCCGGACCTGCGCAACTCGGCCAAGGTCATGCCCAAGGCCATGATTTTCGGCTTGTTGAGCGTGGCGACCTGCATGTTCATCTATGGCGCGGCGATGAAGCGCCAGGTGGAAAACGTGGTGCTGGATGCCGCCACCGGCGTGCACCTGCTCGACACGCCCATGGCGATCCCACGCTTTGCCCAGCAGGTCATGGGCGATATTGGCCCGCTGTGGCTGGGGATCGGTTTCCTGTTCGCCGGTGCCGCCACCATCAATACGCTGATGGCGGGCGTGCCGAGGATTCTCTACGGCATGGCGGTGGACGGCGCGTTGCCCAAGGTCTTCACTTATTTGCACCCGCGCTTCAAGACGCCGCTGCTGTGCATCCTGGTGGCGATGCTGATTCCGTGCCTGTATGCCCTGTGGCTGGGCGGCAACACCGATAACATCATGCACCTGGTGCTGGCGGCGGTGTGTGCGTGGAGTTTCTCTTATCTGCTGGTGACGCTGTCGGTGGTGATCCTGCGCATTCGTCGTCCGGACCTGCCACGGGCCTATCGTTCGCCGTTCTTCCCGTTGCCACAGATCCTTTCCAGCGTCGGCATCTTGCTGGGCATGTGGTTCATTACCCCGCCGGGCATGAACCCTGCGGACATTTATGTGCCGTTCGGGGTGATGCTCGGGATCACGGCTTCATATGCGCTGTTCTGGACACTGGTGGTACAGAAGGTCAATCCATTCAAGCCGGCTTCGGTAGAAGAAGTGCTGGCCAAGGAGTTTTCCCATGAGCCTGGCAACCCTCACAACCCTTATCTCGAGCAGGCTGCAAAAGCTGTCTGAGCTGTTCAACGCCCAACGGGCCCCGTCCGGTTACCGGCCTGGGGTCACGCTTGAGTACGTGCGGCGCAACCTCGGGCTGGCGAGTTTCACCTCGACGGGGCCTGCCCAGGCAAGGTTTTGCCTGGACGACATCGGCCTTCAGGTCGACGTGGCCGAGCGCACCGAAGCGCAATTGCTGATGCACCTGGTGATGACCGAATTCAGGTTCACGGTGCCCGCCTCAGAGCAGGGCAGTGCGCGCTTTGAACTGCACCACAGCGGGTCGATCCGGCGCACGGGGCTGGCCTGCCGGCAACGGGCGGGAGCGCCGGATTTGCTGGCCAGGCTCCAGGCGGCCTTGAACGATGACCCCGACCTGCATCAAGCGTTGATGGGGCTGGACTTCAAGCGCCTGCACCTCGATTTGAGCGGGCAGCAATGGCACGTACGGCTTGAGCACATGGGCGGCAGCGAGGTGGTCAACCGCATGCCGGCGTTCCGGCGCTACATCCCCTTGAGCGGCGCGCAGCGGGCCGGGCTGCTCACGGTACTGGCGGGTTTGCAGCGGGTATTGGGCGCGCTCTGAGTCGAGCAATTGGCATCATTAGTGCTTCTACAGTCGGTATCACGTACTTGTTGCGCCTATATAGATAACATGTTAACTATTGGCCGACAAAAACAAGAAACCATTGTGGAGATGCCATGAGCACCTATCAGTCTGCGCACTATGGGTTGGAAACCTGGACTCGGGATCTGCGAGCGGCCTGCGGCCATTTCGACACGGAACTGGCCTTCAACCGCTCACTGTTCATCGGTGAGGTGTCCAAGCACTCCCGGGGCGGCCTGTCACTGGCCAACCTGCGCACCAACGCCGGCCTGATCAAACGCGAGCGGCCCAATGCCGATCACGATATGGACCAGCATTGCTTCCTGGTCAGCCAGCGCAGTGGCTATTGCCAGATCACCCAGAACGGCCAGGTCATTCAATTGGCCCCCGGCGATATGCTGCTGATGGACTCCACGGGTTCGATCGAGATCAGCCCGTTTGGCCTTATCGAACATGCCTCGCTGTCACTCTCGCGCAATGAAGTGTGCAAGCAGCTGGGCAGCGCCTCGAAAACCTTCGGCAAGATCTCTTCGAGCAAGGCCTGCGGGCGCATGCTCCACGTGTTGATGGACCAGCTGTGCCGCGAGGGCCTGGAGGGTCAGGATTCGATTGAAGAGGCCGAGGCGCTGCAAGCGGCGTTTGTCTCCCTGCTCGGTTCAGCCTTTGAACTGCATGACGCCCCAGGCGACAGCGGCGTGTCCTTGCAGGGCAGCAACCTGCGCAGTTATGTGCAGAAAGTCATCGACGAGTCCCTGACCCAACCCGGCCTGAGCCCGGTAGGCCTGGCCAGCCGCCTGAACATCTCGGTGCGGCATTTGTACCGCTTGTTTGAAGAACAGGACGACAGCGTCTGCCGCTACATCCAGCGTGCGCGGCTCAAACGCAGCGCGGACGACTTGACCAACCCGTTCCTCAAGAGCGAGTCGATCACCTCGATTGCCTACAAGTGGGGCTTCACCGATTCTGCGCACTTCAGCCGCTCGTTCAAGAAGCAATTCGAGCTGTCGCCCAAGGATTTTCGTTCCACTCATCTGCAGCAAGCGGTCGGTGCGGCATAGGGTATCGATGGATCAATGAAACCGCTCACCCTGTCGGCCCATAACATTTGCGCAGTCGCGGTCGAACACTTTGCCGCTTACGGCTACGACGCTTCATCGCTGAACGAAATCGCGGTCGGGGCGGGCATGCGCAAGGCCTCGCTGTACGCGCACTTTGTCAGCAAGGACGCGCTGTTTCAGACGGTCTTCGAGATTGCCCTGGCCCATGAACATCAGTACATCGCGCAGTGCTTCAAGGAAGAGGCCGGGCACCCCGGCGTGCCTGGGCAATTACACCTTGAGCGGTTGCGCGGGCGCTATGCGGGGTCGGCGCACCTGCGCTTCCTGTTGCGCACGGCCTACTTTCCGCCGGCGGATATTCGCAGCGTGATTACGGCAGGATTTGAGGGGTACCTGGCGAGCATTCGCGAGGATTTCCAGCGTGCCGCGCAAGGACGATACAGGATGGTACGGCCCGAGGCGCTCGAGGTGTTTTGTGACGCTTACCTGGGTATCGTCGACAGCCTGCATGTGGAGCTGATCTATTCGACGCCCCAGGGTTACGTCAAGCGGCTTGCGGCGTTGTCGCAGGTGTTCAGTGATTCACTGTCGCTGCTTGAAGGGGCGAGCGCTATTCAACGGATACACCGCCCCTCCCAGATTTGATCCGGTTTACATCCCGACAGAGGTCACTTCACCTCTGGCAACGTCGAGCCGCCGTCCACCACGATGGTCTGCCCGGTGATGTAGGTCGCCAGGTCGGAGGCCAGGAACAGCATCGCCCCGGCAATATCCTGAGCGGCACCGAGGCGTCCCAGGGGCACGCGGCTGGCGATGTCGGCATTGACCTGGCTGTCGCCCAGGTTATCCATGGCCGGCGTGGCAATCATCCCTGGCTCGACGCCGTTGACGCGCACCTGGTAAGTCGCCAGCTCCAGCGCGGCATTGCGGATAAAACCGTTGACCCCGGCCTTGGACGCCGCGTAGTGGCTGAGCCCCGCATAGGCAACCCGTGGCCCGGTGACCGATGAGGTGACCAGCACGCAGCCACCGCCCTGGCGTTGAAACATCGGCAAGGCGGCCTGGGTCAGCCAGAACAGGGCCGAGAGGTTGACCGCCAGCGTGCGTTCAAGAACGGCCGGGGTGATCTGCGCGAACGCTGTCAACGGAAAGTAGCCGGCGTTGTGCACCAAGATATCCAGGCGGCCCCAGTCCTGTTCTATAGCCTTGATGCCTTCGAACACCGCCGTCGCCTCGGCCAGGTCCAGCGCGATGGCCTCGACCCGGCAGCCGCGCGCACGCAAGCCCTCGGCCAATGCCTGGGCTTGTGCCAGGCGCAGGTCGGCGATCATGACGCGAGCGCCACGCCAGGCGAACGCCTCGACGATGGCCTGGCCGATACCCTGGGCGCCGCCGGTGACCAGCACGGTCTTGCCGCTGAAATCCAAGTCTTCAGGCATGTGCACGCTCCATATGGACGTAAGCCAGTGTGGGCACATCGACGATGCTCGAACCGCCATCGGCGACCACGCTGGCCCCGGTGATGATCGCGGCATCCGGGCTGGCCAGGAAGCGGCACACCTTGGCGATTTCCTCGGCGCTGGCGGGGCGCCGCAACGGCACGTCGGCGCATACGCGGGCATAGGCTTGCGGCAGGGTGTCGCCGTGGAAGCTCATCAACGGCTGCATTTCCTCGTCGGCCATGGGCGTGGTAACCCAGCCGGGACACACCGCGTTCACCCGCACACCGCGTGGGCCGTAATCCCGCGCCAGGGAGCGATTGAGCCCGAGCAGCGCATGCTTGGCAGTGGTGTAGCCGCATACTTCGGGTCCGGCGGCCAGGGAGGCGATGGAGCCGAGCAGCACGATATTGCCGGCGCTTTCGATCAGCAGCGGCAGGCAGGCGCGGGCGCTGTAGAACGCGCTGTCCAGATTGCTGCGCAAGGCCGCCTCCCAGGTGTGTGGGCTGGTCTGGGTGGCGCTGCCCACGCCATGCCCGCCGGCGCAGGCCAGCAGCACATCGAGGCGGCCGTAGCGCTGACCAATCTGCGCAACGAAACCCTCCCAGGTGGCCGGGCAGGCCGCATCGCCGACCAACACCAGGCCGCCGGTGTCCTGCGCAACCTGCTCCAGGGGCTCGCGGCGACGGCCGATGAGCACCAGATTGGCCCCTTCGGCGGCGTACAAGCGCGCGCAGGCGGCACCGATGCCCGTGCCGGCACCGGTGATGACAACGGTGCGTGGATCAGGCATCGGGATACTCCGTGCGGTTGAGCACTTGGCAGTAGGAGCTGACTGGAAAGTTCGACAGCTCATCGAACGACGCACCGGCATAGCCGAAGATCTTGCCGTCGCTGCGGTGCTGTTGCAGGTCGATCAGCACCAGGCCGAGGGTCGGGATGATCTTTTCGCGCCAGACGAACAGGTACAGCTGATCGGCGATCTTGTAGTAGTGGCAGCGATCGGTATCGCACAGGCCTTGCTCCACGCCCTTGAGGCATTGCCAGGCATAGAACTGATCGTTCAGGTAGATGTGCTCGTAGACTTCGCTGGGGCTGTAGCGATACAGATTGCGCAGGCCGGTCAGTTCCTGGGTGGGCGCGTGGGGGCATTGGCCCGGCTGCCAGGGTTGATCCAGGCTGCCGTGCAGGAAGTCCACGTCCACCGAGGTCAGGGCCTTGCCGGCCAGGGCGCGGCTGTAGAGGCCTTGCTCGGTTTGTTCGCGGTCCGGCATGCGCCCGATCACGGCGGTGAACGACGACGTGGTGGTGTCCAGCACCAGGCTGATCGACCAGGCCTGGCCGGCTTCATGCTTGATGAAGTCGACCAGGTACAGGCCCGGGCGGACCGAGGTGGCGCGGTAGGCGGCCGAACCGCTGGAGTGACCGTCGGCGGCGTGCCAGTGCAACTGCTCGGTGTCGAAGCGATGCTCGATCTGCCAGCCGTTGGCGAAGTGCAGGGTGAAGGCCTTGCCGTTGAGGTCGGCAAGGTTGGGCAGGATAAACGCGTCGGGGGCAAAACCATCGGCGAGGGCGCCTACGGTGATCCAGTCGGATGAAGTGGTCATTGCATGGCTCCGGTTGAGGGAATGGACACCCCGGATCATGCGGTTGGCAACCTGGCGCGCCTATCAACCAAAGGGTTGAGGCGGCTTAAAGAAACAGCGCGGCGACCAGTTCGGTACGACTGCTCACACCCGTTTTGCGAAACAGGTGGATCAAGTGGGTCTTGATGGTCGGCAGGCCGACATCCAGCTCCAGGGCCAGTTGCTTGTTGCTCGCACCCTGACGCAATAACCAGGCAATCTGGCGTTCCTTGGGCGTGAGACCGGCCAATGCATCGTCGCAGGGCTGCATATTGGCCACCGCCATTTGCAGCAATGCCTGCAAGGCATTGAGCTGAGCCAGTTGGTCGGGGGTAAACACCCCTTGCTCCGCCGTGCGCAGCAAGGAGATGGCCGCCTGGGGCTGGTCCGCGCGATGGGCCACGATCTCCACCACATCGACCACACCGTAGCGTTGCAGGAAGTCTTGATAGCGGCGGCTGTCACGCAGGGGCTGGCGGGCCATGGCGAACCCCAGCGGCACCACCGCCAGCCCGCTGGACAGGCAATTGCGCGGTTGCAACGGGTCGAATTGGCGGTAGTTGTCCAGGTAGTCGCGGTGCATCTCACCGCTCATGCCTTGCAGCCTGAAATCACGGGCCTGCAACTGGCGGTCCACGCAATAGAACGCTGCCTGGCTGGCGGGCACCAGTTGAGTGAAAGCCTGCAGGCAATGGCCGGCGACTTCCTGAGCGGGGATGGCGTGCATGGTCAGTCACCTGCGCCGTAAAAAACGCTGCCGGCCGAAGCCGGCAGAGGGGAGCGATCAGACTACCGCGAAATAGTGCTTCACAAAACTCTCGCTTACCACCTCCCACAGCACCGGCGTGCCCTTGGTCACGAACCAGCTGTCGCCGGCTTTGTAGCGGGTGCTCTGGCCAGTACTTTCGTCGGTCAGCACCACTTCACCGGTGACCACCGTGGCTTGTTCGGCGAACGGGTAGACCATGCGGAACTTGCCTTGGGTGGTGCCGAAATAGGCGCTGCTGACGGCGTCGGTCGGGGCGCCGAAGGTCATTTTGCCAAAGGCTTTGACTTCGCCTTCGAGGATCTCGGAGCCGAGGTCGGCAACGGTGCCCCAGGCATCGAGGTCCGATAATTGGATGTCTTTCTTCAGGGTGGTAACGGGCATGGCAGTTCTCCTGTGAATGAAACAGCGGGGCTCAACGGCGACCGTTGAAGTAGCCCGAAAGTTGATGAAGGCTTTTGCCGGCCGTGAGCAGCAGCGGGCGGATATGGTCCTTGCCCAGGATCTGCGCATGCTTGACCGCGCTGATCAGGTCGTAGCGCGACGAGCCTTCGCTCATGCCCTCGGCCAAGACCTTGCAGATGATGTGGCTGGGCGTGACCCCGAAGCCGGCGTAGCCCTGCACATAAAAGGCATTCGGGCGCCCGCTGAGCGTGCCGATCTGCGGGAACAGGTTGGCCCCGGTCGCCATCGGCCCGCCCCACGCCAGGTCGATCTTCACGTCCTTGAGGTAGGGGAAAATCTTCAGCATCAGGTTGCGGTTCCAGGCTTTGAGGTCCAGCGGGATGTGCTCGACGAAAGGCGTGGCGGCACCGAACAGCAAGCGGTTTTCGTTGGTGACCCGGTAGTAGTCGATCACCGGGCGAATATCGCTGTAGGCGCCGCGTATCGGGCTGATGCGGTTGATCATCTCGTCCGACAACGGCTCGGTCATCAACTGGAAGGCATAGGTATTGACGGTGGTCTTGTGCAGTTCCGGTTCCAGCTTGTTGAGGAAACTGTCGCAGGCCCACAGCAACTTGGAGGCTTTGACCGAGCCGCGGCCGGTGCGCACGGTGATGCGTTCGCCATAACTGACTTCCAGCGCCGGGCTGTGCTCAAAGATGCGCACACCGTGGCCCGCCAGGGCCTTGGCTTCGCCCAGCAGCAGGTTCAGCGAGTGCACGTGCCCGCCGCCCATGTGCAGCAGCGCGCTGGTATAGGCGTCGGAACCGATGATCTGCTTGACCTCGGACCCCGCCATAAAGCGGATTTCGTCCTTGGTGTTGATCGACTTGAAGTCCTTCTCCCAGGCGCGCAGGGTTTTTTCCTGGCGGGCGTTGAAGCCCATGTAGCCGTAGCCGTGGCAGAAATCGGCGTCGATCGCGTACTTGGCGATGCGATCCTTGATGATGCCGGCGCCCAGCTCGCTGATTTCAAAGATCTGGCGCAGGCCTTCGTCGCCGACTTGTTGCTTGATCTTCTCCAGGTCATGGCCGATCCCCGCCATGATCTGCCCGCCATTGCGGCCCGTGCCGCCGAAACCCAGGTAGCGCGCTTCGAGCACCACAATGTTGGTGATGCCTTTTTCGGCGAGTTCCAGTGCGGTGTTGATGCCGGAGAAACCGCCGCCAATCACCACCACATCGGCTTCCACGTCCTGTTCGAGGGTGGGGAAGCTGAGGTTGTATTTCTTGGTTGCCGAGTAGTAGGTCGGCGTTTCGATATTGATCATGGCGCAGCCTGGAAAAGTGAAGGGAAACGCACTGCAGAGCCGACACGAAGCTCTGTGCCTGTTGGGGTGTATTAAGTGCCTTCCGAGCGGTAGGTGTCTTGATTCTGTGTGCCGCCGCTCTTGACCGTGGCTGCCAATCATCAACCCTGAATCCGGCCGCGCGGTAAAGCCGCACACGGGCAACAATCGCAAATGCTAGAATGTTGTTAATCTGTTAACCAATTGCGACGCCGCCATCCATGTCCAAACCGCGCCAATCCCTGACCCTCACTTTGCTCCATGCGCGTGAAGCCGCCATGGGGTTTTTTCGCCCTTCGCTCAATCAACACGGGCTGACCGAGCAGCAATGGCGGGTCATTCGGATCCTCAGCCAGCATGAGGAGCTTGAGATCAACCGCCTGGCCGAGCTGGCGTGCATTCTCAAGCCGAGCATGACCGGGGTGCTGGTGCGCATGGAAGCGGCAGGCATGGTGGAGCGGCGCAAGGCGCAACAGGACCAACGCCGCGTGCTGGTGCGGCTGGCCGAGAAGGGGCAAGCCTGTTTCGACTCAATGAGCCAGAGCATGGAAGCCAATTACCAGCGCTTGCAGGCGGGGTTTGGCGAGGAGAAGTTGCAGACGTTGCTGACCTTGCTCAACGAACTGAAAACCCTCAAGCGCTAGTTAAACTACCCCCGTGGATACCGTCTTATCCAACACCGCGCAAATCCTACGAATGCCAACCCCCCACCAAGGTCTCCCCCCGTAGCAGCTGCCGAGCGCAAGCGAGGCTGCGTAGGCCGCGCTGCCGATTCAGGCTCGAGTCGCGGCCGACGCAGCCTCGCCGAGGCTCGACAGCTGCTACGAATGCCACGGTCTCCCCCCGTAGCAGCTGCCGAGCGCAAGCGAGGCTGCGTAGGCCGCGCTGCCGATTCAAGATCGAGTCGCGCTCTACGCAGCCTCGCCGAGGCTCGACAGCTGCTACGAATGCCACGGTCTACCCTCGTAGCAGCTGCCGAGCGCAAGCGAGGCTGCGTAGGCCGCGCTGCCGATTCAGGCTCGAGTCGCGGCCGACGCAGCCTCGCCGGGGCTCGGCAGCTGCTACGTTAGTAGACGCCGCCGGCCGCGCTGTCAGGCGCCGGTGAATCCTTGAAGGCCGCCGCCAGGCTTTGCAGCCCGCGCATCAGCACCGTGGTGTCGACGCCCACCGCCACGAACGCCGCGCCCAGTTCGATGTAGCGCCGCGCCAGTGCCTGGTCGGCGCTGAGAATGCCGGCGGCTTTGCCGGCGTTGCGGATGCGCGCGATGGCGTCTTCGATTGCCGCCTGCACCTCGGGGTGGCCGGGGTTGCCGCGATGGCCCATCGACGCGCTCAGGTCCGCCGGCCCGATAAACACCCCGTCGACGCCTTCCACCGCCGCAATCGCCTCCAGGTTGGCCAGGCCCTCGCGGTTTTCGATCTGCACCAGCAGGCACATCTGCTCATCGGCGTGGTCGAGGTAACCGGCAATGCTGTTCCAGCGTGAAGCCCTGGCCAGCGCACTGCCGACGCCGCGCACGCCCTTGGGCGGATAATGGATGGCTTTCACCAGCGTACGCGCCTGTTCTGCGCTCTCCACCATGGGCACCAGCAAGGTCTGTACGCCAATGTCGAGCACTTGCTTGATCAACGCGGTGTCGCCGATCACCGGGCGAATCACCGGCTGGCTGGGGTAGGGCGCCACGGCCTGGAGCTGGCCGAGCATGCCGCGCAGGTCGTTGGGCGCATGTTCGCCGTCGATCAGCAGCCAATCGAAACCGGCGTTGGCGGCCAGTTCCGCGCAATAGGCATCGGCCAGGCCCAGCCACAGGCCGATCTGGGCTTCCCCGCTGCGCAGGCGATGTTTGAAGGTGTTGACAGGCATGTCCATGAGCACTCTCCGGTTAAACGAATCGGCAGGCAATCGAACCCAGCATGTCGTAGTCGACATGGAAGGTATCGCCAGGGTTGGCCGCCACCGGACGGGTGAAGGAGCCACCCAGGATGATTTGTCCGGGTTGCAGGGTGACGTCATAGGCGGCCAGTTTATTCGCGAGCCAGGCCACGCCCTTGGCCGGGTGATTGAGCACGGCGGCGGAGACGCCGGACTCTTCGATCACGCCATTGCGGTAGAGCACCGCGGGTACCTTGCGCAAGTCGATCTCGGTGGGGCGCACGGCCCGCCCGCCCATGACCACGCCGGCGTTGGCGGCATTGTCGGAGATGGTGTCGAAGACCTTGCGGGTCGCCTTCGTGTGCGGGTCGACCTGCTGGATGCGTGCATCGATGATCTCCAGTGCCGGGATCACCCATTCGGTGGCGTCGAGCACGTCGAACACCGTCACGTTCGGGCCTTTCAGCGGTTTGCCCAGGATAAACGCCAGCTCCACCTCGACGCGCGGCACGATAAAGCGCTCGAAGGGGATGTCGGTGCCTTCATCGAAGAACATGTCGTCCAGCAGCGCACCGAAATCCGGCTCGGTGATATTGGACGAGACCTGCATGGCCCGGGAGGTCAGGCCGATCTTGTGGCCGACCAGCTTGCGCCCGTCCCTGATTTTCTGTTCCACCCAGGCGCGCTGGATGGCGTAGGCGTCTTCGAGGGTGATCGCCGGGTGATCGAGGGAAAACTGACGCACCTGTTCGCGTGAACGTTCGGCCTGGTCGAGGCGCGCGGCGGCTTGCAAAATGAGCGATTGATCAAGCATGGCAAGAGTCTCTTATTGAGGGTTGACGATGGCTGCCCGGGTGCGCAGCACCAGCAGGCCACCGAGAGCAATCAGCAGCGCCAGGACGTACAGGGCCAGGCTGGCGCTCTGGGTGGTGTCGCGCATCCAGCCGATCAGGTAGGGCGCGAAGAATGACGCGATGCTGCCGAACGAGCTGATCAGGGCGATCCCGGCGGCCTGGGTGTTATTGGAGAGGAACGCGGGAGGCAGTTGCCAGAACATCGGCAACGCCGCGCTGGCGCCCATGCCGGCGACGATCAGGCCGCCCAGCACCACGGCCGGGTTGGCGGGGGCGAGCCCGGCGATGGCAATGCCCACGGCCGACATCAGCAAGGGCACGCACAGGTGCCAGCGGCGTTCACGCTGGTGGTCGGATGAGCGCCCGCAGCCAATCATGAAAAAACACCCGGCCAGGTACGGCACCGCACTGAGCAGGCCGACCTTGCCGTCGCTGCCGATGCCGGCACCGTGGATCAGCGTCGGCATCCAGAACGCCAGGGTGTTGACCGCCAGCATCACCGCGAAGTACACCGCCACCAGCAGCCACACCTGTGGGTTGCGAAGAATCGCGGAGAACGAGGTGATGGATTTGCGGTGTTCTTCCTGGTGCAGTTGCTCGCGCAGGTGTTGCTTCTGTTCCGGCGCCAGCCACTTGACCGTCTCGAAGCTGTCCGGCAGGCACTTGAGCACCACCAGCCCGAGCAGAATCACGGGGGCGCCTTCGATGACGAACATCCATTGCCAGCCGCGCAGGCCGCCCAGGTCGTGGAAGTGTTCAAGGATGCCGCCGGAAAGCGGGCCGCCGATCACCCCGGCCATCGGTACTGCGATGGCAAACAGGGCGGTGACTTGCGCGCGACGCCCGGCCGGGTACCAGCGGTTCAGAAACACCAGGATGCCCGGGAAGAAACCGGCCTCGGCCACCCCCAGTAAAAAGCGCAGCACGTAGAAGCCCATGGCGCCGTCGATCAGGAACATGCAGGTCGACAGCACGCCCCACACCACCATCAGCGTGGCAATCCACCGCCTGGGGCCGACACGGTCCAGGGCCATGTTGCTGGGGACGCCAAACAACGCATAGGCCACGAAGAACAGGCCGGCGCCGAAGCCATAGACGGTGTCGCTGAAGTTCAAGTCCGCGCTCATCTGCATCTTGGCGAAGCCGATGTTGATGCGGTCGAGATGGGCGAAGAGGTAGCAGATCAGCAACAACGGCATCAGCCGCCAGGTGATGGTGCTGTGGGTACGGTCGCGTGCGACCTGGCCGAGGGGGGCGGCGGTATGGGCTGTGCTCATGGTTTTATACTTTTTATCTGAGAGGCCGAGGGTGTGAACGGGCAGGGTGCTTTAGCCGACCTGCGCCTTGAGGAACGCATGCACGTTGTTCTGCTTGAAGTTGAGCTGCTCGTGCAGTTCGATCATTTCAAATGACAAGGCCAGCAGGCGCTGGGCCTGAAGATCGGCGAAGTGCTGGGTGATGACCTCGAACAGGCGCTCGGCGACGTGCTGCCGTGTCGCCAGGTCGCGGCCATGGCCGACCTTCAACGTCATGTGCACGAACGCGTAGTCATGCTTGCCGTCGGCCATGCGCCAGGTGTCCAGGCGCACGCCACGGCTGCGGATGCCGCCCAGGGGAAACACGCCGCTGGCGCCCAGGCTGGCGTGGACTTTTTCAAACAGGCCCGGCAGGTCCGCCTGCTGTTCAATGTTGTCAGTGTATTCAGCGATGAAGTGAGGCATGAACGGCTCCTTCAGGCCGCGCGGGGATGCCGCGCGGCCATGCGGTCAAACAGGGAAAATGGCGTTGATCTGCCCGGTGCCCGAGCTGCCGAAGGGCGCGGTGATGATCTCGGCCGGCTTGTCGTAGTCCGGCCCGCCGAGCAAACCCAGGAGCATGGCGGTGTCGTGCATCTTGCCTTCGCCAAAGCAATGCTCGGCGTAGTCCGGGAGCATGGCGCAGAACTCTTTCCAGCGGCCCTGGCGCCACAGTTCCACCACATGCAGGTCGACCTGCTTGTCGAATTCACGGGTCCAGTTATGGATATTGGCTTCGGCATTGCGGTCGTCGGAGAAGCGGTGCGACAGCGAACCCGAGGCCAGCACCACGACTTTGCGGTCGCTCTTCTCGATGGCCCGGCGCACGGCGGCGCCGAAGGTGAAGCTGTCTTGCAGGCGATGCCAGGCACACCAGGCGGCAATCGAAACGACGTTGAAGGTCTGCTCGTCCGGTACGCCCATGTGCATGTAGCGCATCGGTACCAGGGTGCCGTATTCCAGCTCCAGGCTCGGGATGTTGTGGGCCAGGGTACGCACGTCGGCGGCATTGGCCTCGGCGGCGATCAGCTCGCCCAGCTCCGGGCAGCCGGGGTATTCGTACGCCATGTTCTTGATGAAGTGCGGCAGTTCGTTACTGGTGTAGATGCCCTTGAAGTGCTCGCCGCTGTTGACGTGATAGGCGCTGTTGACCAGCCAGTGCACGTCGAACACCACGGCGGTATCGGCGCCCAGCTCGCGGGCGCGCCGACCGATTTCCTTGTGCCCGGCAATCGCCGCTTCGCGGCAGCCGTGGTGCTTGCCAGGCAGCTCCGACAAATACATCGAGGGTACGTGGCAGATCTTTGCTGCCAGAACTACTTCGCCCATGATCATTCTCCTGAGTATTTATTCTTTTGTAGGAACGAGCTTGCTCGCGAAAAACATCAACGATAACGCAGCACTTCTGTTAGCCGGCGGCGCCTGCGGATTCTTCGCGAGCAAGCTCGCTCCTACAGGACGCGTTGTTGTGTCCGGGTTACACGCCCCAGCGTGGAATGTGATGGCTGCCCATCGAGATGCACACGTTCTTGATCTCGGCGAACACTTCGAAGCTGTACTGGCCGCCTTCACGGCCGGTGCCGGAGCCCTTCACGCCGCCGAACGGTTGGCGCAGGTCGCGCACGTTCTGGCTGTTGATGAACACCATGCCCGCTTCGATGCCATAGGCCAGACGATGCGCCTTGCCGATGTCCTGGGTCCAGATGTAAGACGCCAGGCCGTATTCGGTATCGTTGGCCAGTTGCAAGGCTTCGGCTTCGTCCTTGAACGGGATCAGGCACACCACCGGGCCGAAGATCTCTTCCTGGGCGATACGCATGCTGTTGTTCACATCAGCGAACACCGTGGGCTGGATAAACTGGCCTTTGCTCAGGTGCGCCGCCAGGTTGGCCGGACGCTCCAGGCCACCGGCGAGGAGGGTGGCGCCTTCTTCAAGGCCGATCTTGATGTAACCGGTGACCTTGTCGTAGTGGGCCTGGGTGATCATCGAGCCGACCTGGGTTTTCGGGTCCTGGGGGTCGCCGACGATCAGGCGTTTGGCGCGCGCGGCAAACTCGGCGACGAACTGCGGGTACACGCTTTCCTGGATAAAGATCCGGCTGCCGGCGGTGCAGCGTTCGCCGTTGAGCGAGAAGATGGTGAACAGCGCGGCGTCGAGGGCACGTTCCAGGTCGGCGTCTTCGAAGATCAGCACCGGCGACTTGCCGCCGAGTTCCATGGAATACTTTTTCAGCCCTGCGGTCTGCATGATTTTCTTGCCGGTGGCGGTGCCGCCGGTGAAGGAAATCGCGCGCACATCGGGGTGGCGCACCAGGGCGTCACCGGCGGTCGCGCCGTAACCCTGGATGACGTTGAGCACGCCTTTTGGAATCCCGGCCTCCACCGCCAGGCGCCCCAGTTCGTTGGCGGTCAGCGGCGACAGCTCGGACATTTTCAGCACCGCGGTATTGCCCAGAGCCAGGCATGGCGCGGTCTTCCAGGTGGCCGTCATGAACGGCACGTTCCACGGCGACACCAGCGCGCAGACACCCACCGGCTGGTACAGGGTGTAGTTGAGCATCTGGTCATCGACCGGGTAGCTGTGGCCGTCCATGCGCGTGCAGACTTCGGCGAAAAAATCGAAGTTGTGCGAGGCGCGGGGAATCAACACGTTTTTGGTCTGGTGAATCGGCAGGCCGGTGTCGAGGGTTTCCAGCTCAGCCAGGTGCGGCACGTTCTGTTCGATCAGTTCACCCAGCTTGCGCATCAAGCGCGCACGTTCCTTGGCCGGGGTGCCCGCCCATTTCGGGAAGGCTTCCTTGGCGGCGGCCACGGCTTGCGCGACTTCCTCGGCGCCACCGCTGGCTACTTCGCCGATGGCTTCGCCGGTGGCCGGGTTGTAGTTGACGAACACGTCTTTGCTTTCGACCTCACGGCCGTTGATCCAATGTTTGATCATGCTGCTCAAGCCTCTTTACGGGCGCTGAAGAACGCCGCTTCGCTGACAATTCGGTTAACCAGGCGGCCTACACCTTCGACTTCCACAATCACTTCATCGCCAGGCACGACGTCGGCCAGGCCTTCGGGCGTGCCGGTGGCGATCATGTCGCCGGGTTGCAAGGTCATAAAGCTGGACAGGTATTCGATCAGGTAGGGAATGTCGAAAATCATGTCCTGGGTGCTGCCTTCCTGGCGCAGCTCGCCGTTGATCCAGGTGCGCAGTTTCAGGTTGCTCGGGTCCGGCACATCGGCCACATCGACGATCCACGGGCCGACGGGCGTGGTGGCGTCGCGGTTTTTCACGCGCAGGTTGGGTCGGTAGTAGTTTTCCAGGTAGTCGCGAATGGCGTAGTCGTTGCACACGGTGTAGCCCGCCAGGTAATCCAGGGCGTCTTCGCGCTTGACGTTGCGCGCCGGCTTGCCGATGACGGCCACCAGCTCGCACTCGTAGTGCATGTAGGCGACGTTATCCGGGCGCCAGGTCACCTGGTTGTGGCCGGTGTACGTGCCCACGGACTTGATGAAGGCCAGGGGTTCGGTCGGCGGCTTGAAAGCCAGTTCAGCGGCGTGGTCGGCATAGTTCAGGCCCAGGGCGAACATGCTGCCGGTCGTCGGTGGCAGCCATTGCACCTGGTCTTCGGCCAGCAGGCGACCGTCGGCCAGGCGCACGGCGTTTTCAGCTTCGACCTGTACCGAATGGACTTCACCTTCAAAGCGAATACGGGCGTGTTTCATGAGAGCTCCTCTGCCTTGATGTGGTTGACCAGGCGGCCGAGGCCGCTGATCTCGACCTCCACGGTGTCGCCGGGCTGCACATCCACCCGGCCTTCGGGCGTGCCGGTGATCAGCACATCGCCCGCGTGCAGGGTCATGAATTCGCTGATCTCGGCGATCAGCAATGGAATATTGCGCACGAAGTTGGCCGTGGTGTTGTGCTGGCGAACCTCGCCGTTGACGTACAGGGTGATCGCGAGATTGTGCGGGTTCGACACCTGCCCTGTGGGTATCAGCTCGGGCCCGATGGCGCAGAACCCATCGCGGCATTTGGCTTTGACGGCGGGGCGGTAGTAGCTGTCTTCCGGCAGGCTGAACTCATTGACGAGGGTGTAGCCGGCCACGTAGTCGAGGGCTTCATCTACGCTGACGCGGCTGGCGCTCTTGCCCATCACCACCCCCAACGCCGGCCCAGGTTGCAGGCGTTCGCCCTGGCCGGGATGCACCACCTCGGCGCCGTGCTGGTTGCGGGTGTTGGGCGTCTTGATGAACAGCACCGGCTTGACCGGCGGTTTCTGGTACGGCGGCTGTTCGAATTCGGCGAGGCGCTGCTTGAGCAACCCCTGGTAGTTCAGCGCGACACCGAAAAGGGTGCCGGTCGCGATGTCATGCAAGGCACGGCTCATGGGTTCTCCTGGCAGGGCCATGGCGGCCTTGCATTTAGTTAATGTGTTAACAGTTATAATTAAGATGTTAACTATCGTCAAGGGTGTAGACTGTCCACGGGGTGCTTGCAGGGTGAGCACCGCTGCATCAGGGCAATCACAATAAAAACGAGTAGCGTGCGATGAGCGACCGTCAACCCATCCCGAACATCAACATTGGCCAGGTGTACGACCAGCGCTACAGCGACGCCGAAGTCCATTACGACAAGCTGGCCAACCTGGCGGATTTTTTCGGGCGCAACATGCCCGTTCACCGGCATGACCGGTTCTTCCAGGTTCACTACGTAAAAAGCGGCACCGTGCGCGTGTACCTGGACGACCAGCAATACGTCGAGTCCGGGCCGATGTTCTTCCTCACGCCACCCACGGTGCCGCACTCGTTTGTGACCGAGGCCGACAGTGACGGGCATGTGCTGACGGTGCGTCAGCAATTGGTGTGGCAACTGATCGAAGCCGACGCCAGCCTGGCGCCGGCCGGTGTGCAATTGCCGGCCGCGTGTGTCGCCCTGACGCAGTTGGCGCCGCAATACGCGGGCGATATCCGCCGCCTGGATTATCTGTTCGAGGAACTGCGCGAAGAGGTAAAAGCCCAGCGTTCCGGGCGCAGCGCAGCCCTGGATAGCCTGACGCGGTTGATCATGATCAGCCTGTTGCGGCTGTGTTCGAACTCGTTGAAAGCCACGCCCGCCCGCCACGAAGACTTGAAAATCTTCCACCGCTTCAACGAGCTGATCGAAGCGCACTACCAGCAACACTGGCCGTTGTCGCGGTATGCCCAGGGCATTGGGGTGACAGAAGCACGGCTCAATGATGTGTGCCGACGCATTGCCGACTTGCCGTCCAAGCGCCTGATCCTGGAGCGCCTGATGCAGGAAGCCAAGCGCCTGCTGCTGTTTACCGGCAGCTCGGCCAACGAGATCTGCTATCAGCTGGGGTTCAAGGACCCGGCCTATTTCAGTCGTTTTTTCCAGCGTTACGCCCAGCTCACTCCGGGGGAGTACCGCCAGCGCCAATCGGGGTTGCGTTGAGCCAGGCATAAGGTAGGTCTTGTTGATCTTGTGCGGATCATCATGAGCATCGCCGCGGTGCAACAGAATGGCTTTTACGCCGAACCGATTGTACTTTTCACAGCCCCCAGGCCGCTTGCAGCGGTTGGCCGGCGACACTAAGCTGCCGACTCGCCCATCCAATTGGTGCCGATATGGCCAACCCCAGACCTTCGCTGACCCTGACCCTGCTGCAAGCCCGTGAAGCCGCAATGGCGTTCTTCCGCCCGGCGCTGAACGAGCATGCACTGACCGAGCAACAGTGGCGGGTCATTCGGATCCTGCGCCAGCAGGGCGAACTCGAAAGCCACCAGCTCGCCCAGCAGGCCTGCATCCTGAAACCGAGCATGACCGGAGTGTTGACCCGCCTGGAGCGCGACGGCCTGGTGCGCCGGCAGAAGTCCAGCCAGGATCAGCGCCGGGTGTTCGTGGGCCTCACCGAGCGCGGCCAGCAGTGTTTCGTCTCCATGAGCGAAGGCATGGAAAGCAACTACCAGAAGATCGAAGAGCAGTTTGGCGCCGAGAAGATGGAGCAGTTGCTGGGCTTGCTCAATGAGCTGAAAAACATCAAGCCTTGAACGCGCCAATATTTCATTAATAGGTGAACATCTTTGCCCGTAGAGGGCATCGCGGGCGCACATCCTCACTATCCATTTTCGGCACACATGCACGAGCTGCCCCGGGTTCGGAATGGAACTTGCGTGCGATACGACCTGTAAGCCTTGCAACTGAAAAAGGTTGGGTCAATGAACAATAATAATGTACTGATGCCTGCGGCCTCGGTGGTGCTTCCACCGGCGTTACCCCTCCAGCGTTTCCTGACCAGCGACATCGATGAGCACGCTCGCAATATGGGCGGCTGGCAGGTTCGCTACGATCAGTTGTCACCCGGCTCCTTTGCCGGTGAGTTGCTGGAGTTCCGCTCGGACTGGATGCAACTGGTGCGCGACCGCTCTAATCAGGCCATGGTCAAGAGTGGTGTGGCCTGGAAAGGTGCGATCACCTTCAGCATTCCCTTGAGTGCCGACGGCCCGGTGTATTGCTCGGGGCATCCGATCCACGAGCCCAGCCTGTTGGTGGCCCACGGTGAAAACCTGCCCGAGCTGCACACTCCACAGCACTTGGACCTGCTCGGCGTGGCCATCGAAGAGCACGCCCTGGAACATGTGCTGGAGTGCCAGGGCATTCAATTTCGAATTACCGATCTTCCCAGGTGTTACCGCTTGGGTGATTCATCCGTGCAACGTGACCTCGCGGCGTTGTTCGATGAGCTGGCGGGCTGTGATGCCGTGCTCGGGCATGACTCGATCCGCCGCGGCATCCGCGATGCGGTGATGCTGCATATGCTGGAGTTGATCGCCCCGGACCAGGCGCCACCCCTCAACCCCACGGCGCGCAAAAGGATGGTCGATCGCGCCCGCGAATATGCATTGAGTCACCTGGACGAGCCGCTGTCGATCCTCGACCTGTGCAACCACATCGGCGCCAGTCGGCGCAAACTCCAGTACTGTTTTCAGGAGACCCTGGGCATCAACCCGGTGGCCTATCTGCGGGCACTGCGCCTCAATGCGGTGCGCCGCGAACTGAGAACCAGCACCCAAGCCCACGGCGTACAGGAAGTGGCGGCGCGCTGGGGCTTCTGGCATTTGAGCCGGTTTGCAAGCGATTACCGCACCATGTTCGGCGAAAGCCCTTCCCAGACCCTGCGTCGCACGCAACTCTGCTGAAAACGGATAACCGCCGCACTCTGCGCGTTACTAGGATGGCCCACACCACTTGATGGGAGGGGCATTCGATGATTCACCACAATAATGCAAGCGCCACACGCATGACGCTGTTCACCCTGGGGCTGCTGGGTTGCTGCGCCAGTGTCCAGGCCACCGAGAACGGTGCGCCGACCACCGCCGTCGGCGTGTACGATTTCGGCGCGGGGATGATGCCGCCGGCCACGCCGTTCGGGACCGTGGGGCTGCGCACGGCGTTTTACTCGGCCAATGTGCAGAAGGACCGTAACGGTCGCTCCGTCGACAACCACTTCTCACTGGATGTGTTGTCCATCGGCGTCGCCTACATGCGCATGACCGATCACACGGTGCTGGGCGCCAACTATGGTTTCGGCGTGGTGGTACCTTTTTTCAAGATGGACGCTTCCGTCAAGGTGCCCACACCGGTGGGTCCGCTGAGCCTGGAAGCCGATCCGTTTCGAATGGCCGACATGCAGTTTCTGCCGGTGATCCTGCAATGGAATCTGTCGCCGAACCTGTTTATCAACACGCAACTGCAGATCCAGGCGCCCACCGGTGACTACGACAAGAATCGTTTGATCTCCCCAGGGCTCAATCACTGGACGTTCTCGCCGATCGTCAACGCCACCTACATCACCGACAGTGGTTTCGAGGTTTCTTCCAGCTTTGAGGTTGACGTCAATACCCGCAACCCCGCGACCGACTACAAGAACGGTGTCGAATACCGCCACGAATTTGCCGTGGGCCAGCATGTAGGGCCGTGGACCCTGGGCCTGGGTGGTTACTACTACCGTCAGTTCAGCGATGACGACGCGCCAGGGCTGCAATCGGGCAACCGGGCGCGGGTGCTGGCTGTCGGGCCGGCCGTGAGTTACTTCAAGCCCGGCCTGCCGCCCATTTGGCTGCACGCCTACAAGGAAACCGATGCCCGCAACCGTGCCGAGGGTTACACCGTGGCACTGCGCATTTCTCAAAGTTTCTAAGGGGCTGGCCATGAACTCATCACATTCCGATTCCCCCTCGCCACGGCAAGCCACCGGGCGCCGTGAAGGGCTGGTGCTGATGCTGGGCAGCAGCCTGACCATCATGGGCGCGGCCATGGTGGCGCCGATCCTGCCCAAGCTGGGCGCCGAGTTCGGTGCGCTGGAACCGCGCGCCGACCTGCTGGTGCCCTTGGCGGTCACCGGGCCGGCACTCGCGATTGCGCTGTGCGCCCCCCTGGCCGGCTGGTTGGCCGACCGGGTCGGGCGCAAGGCGTTGCTGGTGATCGCCACGCTGTTGTATGCCGTGCTCGGGGCCATCCCGGCGCTGCTGGATAACTTGCCCGCCATCGTCGGTGTACGCCTGCTGTTCGGCGCGGCGGAGGCGGCGGTGATGACCTGTTGCGCGACGCTGATTGCCGACTATTGGCACGGCGAGGAACGGCTGCGCTACATCAATCGGCAAGTGGTCACCATCGGTTTGGTCGGCTCGCTGTTCTATGTCGTGGGCGGCGCGTTGGGCGAACACTCCTGGCGCCTGCCATTCCTGCTGTACCTGCTGCCACTGCTGTTGATGCCGATGATGATCAAGGTGCTGTGGGAACCCGCGGCCGCTCGCCAGCCCGTCGAGGTGGCTGAACAGGGCAGGGTGGCCGTGCTGCCGTTGGTGCTCGGTTATCTGCTGATCCTCAGTGGGATGGTGCTGAGTTTTATCGTGCCGATCCAGGCGCCGGTTTTACTCGTCAGCCTCGGCATCACTTCAAGCACCATGATCGGGCTGTCGGCGGGGGGCAGTCTGCTGGCGACCCTGGGCGGTTCGTTAGCCTGGCCGCTGCTGCGCCGACGCATCGGTATCCCCGGTTGCAATGCGCTGTTGCTGAGCCTGCTGGGCCTGGGGTTGTGGCTGCTGATGCGCGCACCGAGCTACACCATGGTGTTGGTGGCCGTGCTGATCCATGGCCTGGGCGCCGGGCTGCTGGTGCCCAACGCGATGGCGCCGGTGATGAATGCCCTGAGCGCGAAAACCCGCGGGCGCGGCTTGGGCGGGTTCACGGCGTTTCTGTATTTCGGTCAATTTGTCAGCCCGCTGGTGGTGGCCGTGCTCAGCGTTTACTCGGGTGACGTACGTCGTTCAATCCTGTGGCTGGCCTGCGCCAGTTTTGCCTCGGCCCTGGCCTGGGCACTGGCAGGCCTGCAAGCACGGCGCAAAGCGCTGACCCAGGCATTCGGATCAAGTCATTCATAATCAATAGGAGACGAACATGGACATCCACAACCTGCTGGACAGCGAGGACGCCACCGGTTTGGCCGAATGGGTCAGGCGCGGTGAGGTGCAGCCCGGCGAGCTGCTGGAAGCGGTGATCGAGCGTATCGAACGGGTCGAACCGCAGCTGAATGCGGTGGCCGAGCGGCTTTACGATTCGGCCCGGCAGTCGGTACGCGCGTCGCGCCCCGGCCACGGTGTGTTTGCCGGGGTACCGACCCTGATCAAGGACCTGTTTTCGCCGGTCAACGGCGCGGCGATGACCAATGGCTCGCAGGCGTTGGGAGGCGCTCGCGCTGACTTTGAAGCCGAACACGTAAGCCGTATCCGCCGTGCCGGGTGTGTGATTGTCGGTACCAGCACCTCACCCGAGTTCGGCACCTCCTATTCCACCGAGTCCAACCGCTTTGGCGCCACGCGCAACCCCTGGAACATCGCCCACAGTGCCGGCGGCTCCAGTGGCGGTGCGGCAGCCTTGGTGGCGGCGCGCGTCGTACCGTTTGCCCATGGCAACGATGGCGGCGGTTCCTTGCGTGTGCCGGCGTCCTGCTGTGGGGTGTTCGGCCTCAAGCCCAGCCGTGGGCTGTTGCCGTCCGGGCCGATGGTCGGCGAGGGCTGGGCCGGCATGGGCACCCCCCATGCGATTACCTTGTCGGTGCGTGACAGCGCCGCGCTGCTGGATGCCACGGCCGGGATCGACCTGGGCGCACCCTATGCCGCGCCGCTGCAGGCGCAGCCCTATGTCAGCGCGCTGCAGCAGGACCCTCGGCCGCTGCGGATCGCCCTGGTCGAGCAGCTCGGGCCTTGGCCGACCTCCGGCGAAAGTGTGCAAGCCGTGCGCCAGGCCGCCAGGTTGTGCGAATCCCTGGGCCACCGCGTTGAACCGGTCAGCTTGCCGGTGGCGCTGCCGGCGTTTCTCGATCAGGTCTTCACCATCATCGGTGCAAGCACGCGCCATTATGTCGATGTGTTGGGGCAGATGCGCGGTTCCGCCGTGCAGCCCGAGGAGCTGGAAGCCCGCACCCGCATTATCTTGCGCTGCAAAGGGGCTGTCAGCGGTGCGCAGTACGCCGGTGCCGTGGAATGGATTCATGCCTTGGGTCGGCAGTTGGCGGTGTTCATGCAGGATTACGACCTGATCCTCACGCCGACCCTGGCACGCGAGCCGGTGCCAATCGGTGAGCTGGACCTGCAAGACGACCGCTTGAGCCTGGAGGAATTGATCGAACGGTTCCACAGCTACTCACCGTTCACGGCGCTGTTCAATGCCAGCGGGCAACCGGCAATGTCGGTGCCGTTGCACTGGAGCGCTGCCGGCCTGCCGATGGGCGCCCACTTCGCCGCTCGCTTTGGGGAAGAAAGTACCTTGTTTGCCCTCGCGGGGCAGTTGGAGCGGGCCCAGCCCTGGCGCGGTCGGATACCGCCGGTCAATGCCTGTCGGTTATAAGCGTCCGAGGAATTCTGCATTGGGCGGGTAACCGACCTGCCTGATGCAAAACGCGCCCTTGTCACTGCGCTGCAAACCGGTGCCTTTTTATCCGGTACATATCACCGTCCGCATGGCTGAGCAGGGTATCGGCATCCTCCCCGTCAATCGGATAAACCGCCACGCCGATACTGCAGGACGGCATCACTACCCCGCCAAACTCGGCACCCAGCGGCTCGGCCATGACCGCGAGTATCTGCACCACCTTGGCAGAAATAGCCTCCCGCGACGGGTTATCCGTCAGCAGCACCGTGAACTCATCACCGCCCATCCGCGCCACCAGGTCGCTGTCGAGTACGCAGCGTTCCAGCCGTCGTGCAATCACACACAGCACGCGATCGCCCATGGCATGGCCATGCACATCGTTGATGCCCTTGAAGTCATTGATGTCCAGAAACAGCAACGCCAGGCTGCGGCTGTGGGACTGTGCCAGGTGCAGGGCGCGGTCCAGCCGATCATTGAACAGCGAGCGATTGGTCAGTGCGGTCAGCGGATCATGATGGGCGAGGAAGCGCAGTTCTTCCTCGGCCTGTGTGAGCGCCGTCACATCCCGGGCGACCCCGATCCGTGCGCCCACCTCTTGGGACCAGAAGGCCGCCCACAGGATGTGCACGACACTGCCATCCTTGCGTAGATAGCGGTTGCGGAAGTCGACATGGGAGTGGCCATTCATGACCCGCACAATCGAGGCTCGAGTGCGCGCCAGGTCTTCGGGGTGCATGTAGTGAGTGATCAGGGTGCCGACCAGTTCGTCGGCACGGTAGCCGAGCAGGGCCTCGCAGCCATCGCTGACGAAGACAATCTGGCTGTCGCTGTCGACGACAAATACCGTATCCAGCATCAGGTGGATCAGTTTGGGGTACAGCGCTTGCAGGTCAACGGGCATGGGGTATCGGGCGTCCGGTTCATATCGGCCGATCATAGCCCGATCATGAGCAGGGGCGTCGAGCAATCCTGCACATTTTTAGTCCGTTCGGCAGTCGCTGAGAGCGGCCAGGCAGAGGCTTTTCGCGTAGGGGACGGCGCTGCGAGCCACAGGGAAGGTTGTCGTACAACCGAATGCGCTATGATGCGCGTTCCTCCGCCAACCGAGATACCCGTTCTTGATGGACAACCCGAACGTCCAGCCCACCGTTCGACGCCGGCACCGCAGCCTGGCCGAAGAACTGGTCACCGAGCTTTCCCGGCGCATCTGTTCCGGTGAGCTGCCGCGTGCCACCAAGCTGCCCACCGAATCCGAAGTGATGGCCGAACATGGTGTGAGCCGCACGGTGGTGCGCGAGGCCATTTCGCGCCTGCAGGCCTCGGGCCTGGTGGAAACCCGGCACGGCGTCGGTACCTTTGTGAAGGATATCCCGAGCCCCAGCGGGTTTCGCATCGACCCGGACAGCATCGTGACCTTGCAGGATGTGCTGGCCGTGCTGGAGTTGCGCATCAGCCTGGAGGTGGAGGCTGCCGGCCTCGCGTGCGTGGGGCGGACCGACGAGCAATTGCAGGTGATGCGCGACTCGCTGGATGCGCTGAACTCGCGGGCGGTGAGTGCCGACTACGCGGTGTCGGCAGACTTTCAGTTTCACCAGCAGATCGCGTTGGCCACGGGCAATCGCTACTTCACCGACATCATGTTGCACCTGGGGGTCAACATCCTGCCGCGTACACGCCTGCACTCAAAACGCTTGGCCAACGACAACAAGGAGCCCTTCCTGGAGCGCCTGAGTCGTGAGCATGAGGACATCTACAAAGCCATCCTGCGCCGTGACGCCGATGCGGCTCGGGCGGCGATGCGCCTGCATCTGTCCAACAGTCGCGAGCGTATGCGCCGGGCCTATGAAGCCGCCGCCGCCGAGTTGTCGAACGGCCCTGCCGCAGTGAACGCGCCGCCCTGAAGCCCGCTGCCCGGTTCATCAGCCGCCGCCGGCGGTTGCTGCTCGACCTTGGCGCGAAACGCTTCCGAGCTGTCCTTGGGTGCAAAGCCCAGGTGTTCCGTGTGCCGAGTACTCCACCAGCGATCGCGATTGTCCGAGACGCCATACACCACACTGTGCCCAACCTCCTTGGCCAGCAGGGCGCGCGCCACCAGACGGTCTAGGTCGGCGTAACTCAGCCAGGTCGAAAGCATCCGCCGGTTGCGCGGCTCGGGGAACGACGAGCCGATGCGCAGGCTCACGGTTTCAATCCCATAGCGGTGAAAGTAGAACGCCGCCAGGTCTTCGCCGTAGGCCTTGGAGAGGGCGTAGTAGCCATCCGGACGGCGCGGTGAGTGCACGTCCAGTTCAACGTCCTGGGGATAGAAACCGGTGACGTGGTTGGAACTGGCAAACACAATCCGCTTGACCCCCTGTTGTCGCGCCGCCTCATAAATGTGGAATGTGCCGCGAATATTGGCGTCGAGAATCTCCTCGAACGGCCGCTCCACGGAAATCCCGCCCAGGTGAACGATGGCGTCGACGCCGGTGACCAACGCCGCAACGGCGGCCTTGTCGGCCAGGTTGCAGGTGATCACCTCGTCGTGCTCACCACGGCTGGGGGCCATGGGGCTGATGTCCGAGGCGCGGACGATGTCGGCATGGGCGTGCAAGGTGTTCCGCAGGATTTGCCCCAGGCCGCCGGCGGCGCCGGTGAGCAAGATGCGCGTGAAGGGTTTGGGTGGTGTGGTCATGGTCAGGTCTTCCATTGAACGCTGAATGCAGGTGGCTTGCCTGTCGAGCGATGCGCACTCGCCAGGCAAGTCGTGGGGGCTTTACATGAAGTTGTACTGGATGCCCAGGCGCCACCGCGCCTGGCGGTCTTCGGACGTGGCGTTGACCTTCACATCACCAATCTCCATGAACGGGGCCCATTCCTTGGTGAGCTTATATTTGACGATCAGGTTCTGTTCGTAATCGCTCTTCTTGTTGTCGTAGCGGATGTAGTCAGTCTTGAAGTAGATGAACTGATATTCATACGCCCACTTACTGGCCGGCGTGTAGCCGAGCCAACCCTCGAAACGATGGGTGGTCTGGTCATCCTTGATGTGGTCGGGCAAGTCCTCGTTGACCTGGTCGCGGTCCAGCTTCTTGGCATCCAGGCGATAGCGCGTGGCGGCGTAGAAGGCGTCGTTGATCTTGTAGTTGTACTTGAGGCCGAACTTGTAGGTGGTCGAGTCTTTCGAGCTGTCCATCTGGAACGCCGGGGTCAACGTCGATTGCGCGCTGAGTTTGTAGTTGTAGCTCACGGTGAACTCGTGCCCGTTGTTGACCATGTTGTCGTAGGCGACGTCTTCACGGTCGCCGGCGGTGCGGTATTTCATTTCCGCTTCAAATCCCAGGCCACTGTCCAGGCGGTAGTTGAGCTTGATTCGGTCAGCGTGGGCGCTGTCCTCCTCGGTGAACTGGTGGCGGTAGTTGATGCTGGCAGAGTCAGCGCTGACATACAGCGGCAGGCCGAGGGTCAGGGCAGTAACGAGCGTGCGTAGGGTGGTGTTCATACGGTCTTCTTTTTTGTTTTTGTTAGGGTCGTTTGACGGTTGCTACGGCAGTGGGTTGTTGCGGATGGCTCTCATCTAAGGTGCCGATATACGTTATCGTACGACAAGATGACTCGTCTATGGGTTATCGGTGGTTTTGAAACATCTTGAAATATATGTGCCCAGTGAATAGGGCTTTACAGCAATCCGAGTTATTCCTTGGTTGTCTTTAAAAATAAGGGTTTTGCCGGGATTTACTGAAAATGTATGCAGGTGAGGGGCGGGTTATTGGGTCTTTTCAAGTGTTGTACGATGACCTATGATCGGTCGCAACAGACGACACTTCCGTCACAAATCCAATAAGAAGGCTTACGACGTCCATGAGAATCACAGCAGTCAACGTCCAGGTATTTTCCTACCCGACCCGCCGCGCAGTGGACAGCGCCGGCCATGCGCACCCGGGTGATGTCACCCAGGCGCAGATGGCTTTGCTGCGCATCCAGACCGAAGACGGCCACGAGGGTTATGCCTTCGGCGCCCCCGAACTGATCCGCCCGTATGTGCTCGATGGTTTCGTGCGCAAAGTGCTGGTGGGGCAGAACGCCTTCGATCGCGAAAAAATCTGGCACGACCTCGCGCATTGGCAGCGTGGCAGTGCCAGCCAGTTGACCGACCGCGCCTTGGCGCTGGTCGAACAGGCCCTGTGGGATTGGGCCGGGCGCAAACTGGGTGTGCCGGTGCACAAGTTGATTGGTGGTTTCCGCGACAAGGTGCCGGCCTACGGCTCCACCATGTGTGGCGACGAACTGCCCGGTGGCCTGGCGACCCCGGAAGACTACGGGCGTTTTGCCGAGACCCTGGTGCAGCGCGGCTACAAGGCCATCAAGCTGCACACCTGGATGCCGCCGGTGTCCTTCGCCCCGAGCCCGCGCATCGACGTGCAGGCTTGTGCGGCGGTACGCGAAGCGGTCGGCCCGGACATCGCCCTGATGTTGGACGGTTATCACTGGTACAGCCGCACCGAAGCGCTGTACATCGGGCGTGAGCTGGAGAAGCTCGACTTCGCCTGGTTCGAAGAGCCGATGATGGAAGAGTCCGCCGAGTCCTATGCCTGGCTGGCGGGGCAGTTGGACATTCCGGTGCTGGGTCCGGAAACCCTGTCCGGCAAACACCTGAGCCGCGCCAGTTGGGTCAAGCACGATGTGTGCGATATCTTGCGCGCCGGTGTGGCGGGCGTCGGCGGCATTGCGCCGTGCCTGAAGGTTGCGCACCTGGCTGAATCCTTCGGCATGGATTGCGAGATTCATGGCAACGGTGCGGCCAACCTGGCTGTCGTCGGCGCGATCAAGAACTGCACCTGGTATGAGCGTGGCCTGTTGCACCCGTACCTGGATTACGACGAAGTGCCGGCCTACCTCAAGCGTCTGGTAGACCCGATGGACAGCGACGGTTTTGTGCATCTGTCCGACTTGCCGGGCCTGGGTGAAGACATCGATTTCAACTTCATCGAGACCAATACGCTTAAAAGCTTCTGACGTGCACACGGTCAGTCCGGCATGAGTCGGGCTGATCAAGAGCACCTACCAATACAAGAATAAATATAAAAAAGGCACTCTTGTTATGAGCATTTTCCCTTCGCTGTGGGCGCGGGTGTTCGTCGCCGCGCTGGCTGTCACCGCTGTACCTGCAAGTTTCGCAAAAACCCCGGCCGATCAATTGATCGTCGGCATGAGCATGATCAACCTGCTGTCCCTCGATCCGGCGGCGGCCACCGGCCTGGATGTGTCGGAGATCAACGCCAACCTCTATGACATGTTGCTGGTGCAGGACGTTGCCCAGCCGGATCGCCTGGTGCCGGCGCTGGCCGAGCGCTGGCAGGTCAGTGACGACCGCAAGACCCTGACCTTCAACCTGCGCACCGGCGTGAAATTCCAGTCCGGCAATGACCTGAGTGCCGAAGACGTTGCCTGGTCGTTGCAGCGCGTGCTCAAGCTCAACCTGGCGCTGGCTTCCACCTGGAAGGCCTACGGCTTTACCGCCGAGAACGTCGAGCGCTACATGCGTGCCACGGATGCCACGACCTTCGTGATCGAGCTGCCGCGGCCCACCGACCCGCTGCTGGTGCTCAACACCCTGGCGACCTCGCCGAGTGCGTTTGTCCTTGATCGCAAAAAAGTCCTCGAACACCAGAAGAACAACGACATGGGCGCCGCCTGGCTGGTGACTCACGCCGCCGGCAGCGGTGCGTTCGTGCTCAATGACTGGCGCGCCAACGACGTGATCCTGATGAGCCGTTTCGACGGGTACTGGGGCGGCCCGGCCAAGCTCAAGCGCATCGTCATGCGCAACATGACCGAGTCGCAGTCGTTGCGCCTGATGATCGAGCGCGGCGACCTGGACATCGCCAAAGGCATGTCTGCGCCGGATATTGAAGCCCTGCAGAAAAGCGCCAAGGTCCGCACCCAGACCTTGCAGCGCGGCACCCTGTACTACGTCGCCCTGAGTGTGAAGCAACCGATGTTCGCCGATGAGCGTGTGCGCAAGGCCGTGCGTGCGCTGATCGATTACCAGGGCATCAACCAGACCGTCATGCCCCATTACGGCGTGATCAATCAACGGCCGCTGCCCCTGGGCCTGGCCGCACGCCTGCCGGATCCGGGTTACACGCTCAACGTCAAGCAGGCCAAGGCCTGGCTGGCCGAGGCCGGTTACCCGAACGGTTTCAAGACCACCATTCGCGTGCTCGCCGAACCGCCGTTTATCAACATTGCCTCCAACCTGCAGTCGACCCTGGCCCAGGCCGGTATCGATGCCAGCATCATCACCGGCACGGGCAACCAGATCTACGGCGCAATGCGTGAGCGCAGCTTCGACATCATCGTCGGCCGCGGCGGTGGCGGGGCGGAACGGCATCCGCACTCCAGCCTGCGTACGCTGGTGTACAACCCGGATAACCGCGATGAGGCCAAGCTCACCAACTTCCAGGGCTGGCGCACATCCTTCTACAGCCCTGAGCTGAACCAGCTGATCGAGCGCGCGGAAGTCGAGCCTGACACAGGCAAGCAACTGGCCCAGTACCGCGACATCCAGGAGCAGGTCGACCGGCAGGTCGGGGCCATTTTGCCGGTCTCGCAAATGACCGACACCGTGGTGGTGTACGAAGACGTGGCCGACTTCCAGGGCCATACCGCCGCGACCACGCGCTACAAAGACGTCTACAAGAAGCGCTGACCGATTATCAGGAGCTCACTATGTTTGTTATGACTGCCTCTGTCATGGGCGCTCGCGCGTCCAACACAGCCCGGCGTGCCGGTACGGTGCTGGTGACCTTGCTCGGCCTGCTGGCCCTGACGTTCATCATCGGCCGGGTCATGCCGCTCGACCCCGTGCTGGCGGTAGTCGGGCCGGATGCCGACAGTTCAACCTACGATCAGGTGTACCGGTCGATGGGCCTGGACAAGCCGATCTGGACCCAATTCGGTCTTTACCTCAACGACCTGCTCCACGGTGACTTCGGCAATGCGCTGTTGACCGGCCATCCGGTACTCGACGACATCCTGCGCGTCTTCCCCGCGACGATTGAGCTGGCCACCCTGGCGATCCTGTTCGGCGTACTGATCGGCTTGCCCCTGGGCGTCTGTGCCGCCAGCAACCAGGGGCGCCTCGGCGATCACGTGGCGCGGGTGATCACCTTGTTCGGCTACTCCACGCCGATTTTCTGGCTGGGCATGATGGGGCTGCTGGTGTTCTACGCCTGGCTCGGCTGGGCCGGTGGAGCGGGGCGCATCGACCTGGCCTACGACGGCATGGTGCCCGAGGTCACCGGCCTGCTGCTGATCGACTCGACCCTGGCACGTGACTGGGAGGCCTTCGCCAGCGCTCTGCGCCACATCGTGTTGCCGGCGCTGATCCTGGGTCTGAACTCGGTGGCGTATATCAGCCGCATGACCCGCAGCTTCATGCTCGAGCAGCTGTCCCAGGAGTACATCATCACCGCGCGGGTCAAGGGCCTTTCCCGGCGCCAGGTGGTGTGGGGGCATGCGTTTCGCAACATCCTCGTGCAGTTGCTGACGGTGGTTGCGTTGGCCTACGGCTCGTTGCTGGAGGGCGCGGTGCTGATCGAAACCGTGTTTGCCTGGCCGGGGTTCGGCCAGTACCTGACCAGCAGCCTGATGCTCGGCGACATGAACGCGGTGATGGGCTGCGTGTTGGTGATCGGCTTGATTTTCGTCGCGCTCAACCTGATCAGCGACGCCTTGTACAAGGTGTTCGACCCCCGTACCCGTTAACGCACTGCGCCGTACCGATAAAACTATAAAAAGAAGGAATTTTGCATGAAGACGGTATTTTCAACACTGCACCTTGGCCTGTTGACGGCGATGCTCGCCCTTGGGCCGATGACAACGGCCAGCGCCAAGACCCCCGTCGATCAATTGATCGTCGGCATGAGCATGGTCAACCTGTTCTCCATCGACCCGGCCAATGCGCCTGGCCTGGATGCCTCCGGCGTCAACGCCAACCTCTACGACACGCTGATCAAGCGTGACCAGGGCAACCCGGAAAAACACCTGCCGCAATTGGCCGAACGCTGGGACATCAGCGAAGACGGCAAGCAGGTGACCTTTCATCTGCGCCAGGATGTGAAATTCCATTCGGGCAACCCGCTGACCGCCGAGGACGTGGCGTGGTCGCTGTACCGGGTGATGAAGCTCAATTTCGGCCTGGCCACCACCTGGAAGGCCTATGGCTACAGCGTCGAGAATATCCAATCGCTGATCCGCGCCACGGACGCCCACACCCTGGTCATCGACCTGCCGCAGACCATGGACCCGCTGCTGCTGGTGGACTCCCTGGCGATCTCGCCGAGCGCTGTGGTAGTGGACCGCAAGACCGCCCTGGCCCATGAGAAAAACGGCGACCTCGGCGCCGGCTGGCTGGTGACCAACGAGGCCGGCAGTGGCCCCTTCGTGCTGACCAAATGGAGCGCCAACGATTCGCTGCTGCTGACCCGTTTCGACGGCTACTGGGGCGGCGCGGCCAAGCTCAAGCGCGTGGTGGTGCGGCACATGACCGAATCCCAATCCTTGCGCCTGATGCTCGAGCGCGGCGACCTCGACCTGGCCTACGGCATGGCGGCACCGGACATTCGCGCCATCGACGGCTCGGACAAGATTCAGGTGCAATCATTGCCGCGCGGCACCATGTACTACGTGGCGATGAGCATGAAGCAACCCGAGTTTGCCAAGACTCAGGTGCGTGAAGCCGTGCGCAACCTGATCGACTACAAGGGTCTGGATGAACAGGTGATGCCGTATTACGGCAAGCTCAATCAGCAGCCGATGCAGTTGGGGCTGGAAGCGCGCTTGCCGGATCCGGGCTATCACATGGATGTGGCCAAGGCGAAAAAGCTGCTCGCCGAGGCGGGTTACCCCGACGGTTTCAACACCACCATTCGCACGCTGTCGGAGCCGCCGTTTATCGACATCGCCGCGCGCCTGCAGGCGACCCTGGCCGAAGGCGGGATCAAGGCCAGCATCGTCACCGGCACCGGCAACCAGGTCTACGGCGCCATGCGCGCGCGCAATTTCGAGATCATCGTGGCCCGTGGCGCCGAGCGCTATCCGCATCCGTATTTCAGCCTGCGCACCTTCGCCTACAACCCCGATAACAGCGATGACGCCGGCTTGCCGAACTTCCAGGGCTGGCGCGCTTCATTCTTCAATCCGCAGCTCAACAGCCTGATCGACCAGGCGGGCGTGACGCGCGATTCGGCACAGCGGGTCAGCCTGTATCACCAGGCGCAGACGCTCTATGACCAGCAGGTGGGGCCGATCCTGATGATCTCGCAGATGACCGACACCGTGGTCAGCGCTGCCGACGTCAAGGGTTTCAGTGGTGACGATGCCGAGGCCACCCGTTACCTGGGTGTCTACAAGCAGCGTTGAGTGGGGCTGCGGCCCTTCAGAATTCACACAGAGAAGATGCTTATGAATGCCAATCTGTCTTCCATCGACACGGCGGCGAAGCGGCCGGTGGATCGCTCGCCGGGCTCCAGTTTCGATGCCTTCTGCAAGAGCGGCCTGCGGGTGCTGCGTCACCTGTTGCGCAACCCCATGACCCTGGCGGGCCTGCTGGTTGCGCTGCTCTTGGTGGTGGTCGCGGCCTTTGCGCCATGGATCGCCACCCATGACCCGGTCGCGCAAAACCTCGCCACAGCCTTGCAGGCGCCGGGCTCGGCGCACTGGTTCGGCACCGACGAATACGGTCGGGATATTTTCAGTCGGCTGGTCTATGGCTCGCGGATCACGCTGTACATCATTGCCCTGGTAACCGTGATCGTCGGTCCCATCGGGCTGTTTATCGGCACCGTCTCGGGCTACTTCGGCGGAGCGGTCGACACCGTGTTCATGCGCCTGACCGATATCTTTATTTCCTTCCCCAGCCTGGTCCTGGCACTGGCCTTTATCGCCGCCCTGGGCCCTGGCCTGGAGCATGCGGTGGTGGCGATTGCCTTGACCTCATGGCCACCGATTGCGCGGCTCGCGCGGGCTGAAACCCTGTCCCTGCGCAACGCCGACTTTGTCGTCGCCGTGGAACTGCAAGGCGCGTCGCCGGCGCGGATTATCCTGCGCCATATCGTGCCGATGTGCCTGTCCTCGGTGATCATCCGCCTGACCATGAACATGGCCGGGATCATCCTCACCGCCGCCGCTTTGGGCTTTCTCGGCCTGGGTGCCCAGGCGCCGCTGCCGGAGTGGGGCGCGATGATTTCCACCGGGCGCCGCTACATGCTCGAGTGCTGGTGGCTGGTGGCGGTTCCCGGGGCGGCGATCATGTTGGTCAGCCTGGCCTTCAACCTGTTGGGCGATGGCCTGCGGGACATCCTTGATCCGCGCAGCGAATAATCGGAGAACACCTTATGTCTGCCATCAAGCTGAATGTCGAAGGGCTGAATGTGCGCTTCGTCAGTGGCCAGAAAGAAACCCACGCCGTGCGCGATGTATCCTTTACCTTGGGGCGGGAGAAACTGGCGATTGTCGGTGAGTCCGGCTCAGGCAAGTCTACCGTCGGGCGCAGCTTGCTCAAGCTGCATCCGCCCAGCGCCAGAATCACCGCCAAGGCCATGGCGTTTGGCGAGGTCGACCTGCTCTCGGCCAGTGAAAAGGCGATGCAGAAGATTCGCGGCCAGCGCATCTCGATGATCATGCAAGACCCCAAGTACTCGCTGAACCCGGTGGTCAAGGTGGGCGACCAGATTGCCGAAGCCTACCTGGCCCACCACAAGGCCAGTCGCAGTGATGCGCGCGAACGGGTCATGCAGATGCTCGAGCAGGTGCATATCCGCGATCCGAAGCGGGTCTACAACCTGTACCCCCACGAGGTGTCCGGCGGTATGGGCCAGCGCATCATGATCGCGATGATGGTCATCACTCGCCCGGAAGTGATCATTGCCGACGAGCCCACCTCGGCCCTGGATGTCTCGGTGCGCCAGCAAGTGCTCAACGTGCTGGAAGAACTGGTGGACCAGCAGCAGATGGGGCTGATTTTTGTCAGTCACGACCTCAACCTGGTGCGCAACTACTGTGACCGCGTGTTGGTGATGTACGCCGGGCGCGTGGTCGAATCCCTGGCTGCCTGCGACCTGCAATACGCCGAGCATCCCTACACCCGTGGCCTGCTGGCCGCGCTGCCGAGCATGGATAACCGTCGCGTGCACCTGCCGGTGCTCAAGCGCGATCCACTCTGGCTGACTCAATAAGGAACCTGACCATGCCCATGATCCAAGCGCACGCCTTGAACCTGAGTTTCGGCACCGGCGCTGCCATCAACCAGGTGCTGCACGATGTGAGCCTGAGTGTCGCCGACGGCGAATCGTTCGGCCTGGTGGGGGAGTCCGGTTCGGGCAAGACCACCGTGCTGCGCTGCCTGGCCGGGCAATACCGGCATTGGCACGGGGAGCTGAGCATCGCCGGCGCGCCGTTGCAGCACAAGATTCCCAAGGAGCACTTTCGCAAAGTGCAGATGGTCTTCCAGGACCCCTACGGCTCCCTGCACCCCAGGCACACCATCGACACCGCCCTGCGCGAGCCGCTGATTATCCATGGGGTAGGGGACAAGGACGATCGGATCAACGAGATCCTGCTCAAGGTCGGCCTGAACGACAGCTTCCGCTTTCGCTATCCGCATCAGCTGTCCGGTGGGCAGCGCCAACGGGTGGCGATTGCGCGCGCATTGATCCTTGAACCCCGCGTGTTGTTGCTGGATGAACCGACCTCGGCCCTGGATGTGTCGGTCCAGGCCGAGATCCTCAACTTGCTGGCGGACCTGCGCCAGCGCGAGAAACTCACCTATCTGCTGGTCACCCACGACCTGGGTGTGGTCACTCACTTGTGCGACCGGGTAGCGGTGATGCAGCACGGCCGGATCGTCGAGTTGCTCGACTGCCAGGCCTTGAGCCAGGACCAGGCCGTGCACGACTACACGCGCATGCTGGTGCAGGCCAGCCGTGACTTCAGCCAGGAGTCTGAGCGACGGCGGGTCGGCTGATTTCTGTAGTCATCGTATGACCATTCTTGATTGGTAATGCGCCAATTCCTATGAAATGCGATTAATATGCTGTTTTTATTGAATTAAATATAAAGGCCCTGAACTAAGGCACTCAGGACTAGCTAACAACCATTTGTAGTTGTACGATGACGTACCTCTCGAGGTATCCCTTTATTTTTTGATTTGAGGTTTGCGAACATGACGCCACAAGAACTAAAAACAGTCCTGTCTTCCGGCTTGCTCTCGTTCCCGGTTACCGACTTTGACGCGGCCGGTGACTTCCGTGCCGACACCTATGCCCGCCGCCTGGAATGGCTGGCACCCTACGGCGCCAGCGCGTTGTTCGCGGCCGGGGGCACCGGGGAATTCTTCTCCCTGGAAGCCAAGGAATACACGCAGATCATCAAGACTGCGGTGGACACCTGCAGGGGCCAGGTGCCCATCCTCGCCGGGGCAGGGGGCCCGACTCGTCAGGCCATCGCCTACGCCCAGGAGGCCGAGCGCCTCGGTGCCGCCGGTATTCTGCTGATGCCTCACTACCTCACCGAAGCCAGCCAGAAAGGCCTGGTGGCCCACGTTGAGCAGGTGTGCAATTCGGTGGATTTCGGCGTGGTGGTGTACAACCGCAACCTGTGCCGTCTCAATGCCGACAGCCTCGAGCAGTTGGCCGAGCGCTGCCCGAACCTGATCGGCTTCAAGGATGGCATCGGTGAAGTCGAATCCATGGTGTCGATCCGTCGTCGCCTCGGCGATCGCCTGACCTACCTCGGCGGGCTGCCGACCGCCGAAGTCTATGCAGCGGCCTACAAGGCCCTGGGCGTGCCGGTGTATTCCTCGGCGGTGTTCAACTTCATCCCGAAAACCGCGATGGATTTCTACCGCGCCGTGGCCGCCGACGACCACGCCACCGTGGGCCGCTTGATCGATGATTTCTTCCTGCCGTACCTGGCGATCCGCAACCGCTGCGAAGGTTATGGCGTGAGCATCGTCAAGGCCGGTGCACGCCTGGTCGGCCACGACGCCGGCCCGGTGCGCGCGCCGTTGACCGACTTGCTGCCTGAAGAAGTGGAGCAGTTGGACGTGCTGATCAAGGCGCTGGGCGCCCAGTAAGCTGTCAGTCTGCGGCGCCCTGTGTGGCGCCGCTGTCCTTTCATCAACCTGAGGTTTGACCATGCCCCACTGCATCATCGATTGCCCGGCGGCCTTGGCCCAGCGCATCGGCGAACACACCCTGCTGGCGACCGTACACGATGCCCTCGACAGCTTCGGCGTATTCAAGCCCGGCGACATCAAGGTGCGGCTCAACGGCTTCACCCATTACCGCTGTGGCAGCACTCAAGATGACTTCGTGCACGTCGCCCTGTACCTGTTCGCCGGGCGCACTGCCGAACAACAGCGCAGCCTGGCTTCGGCGACGCTGGGCGCCCTGATTGAACTGCTGCCGCAGGTCGATGCGCTGTCCATGGACGTACGAGAAATGCCCCGCGAGACCTTCGTCAATCGCAGCCAATACCTCGAAGAATCCGGGCGGCAGAGGTAGCGCCCCTCGGTGTGAATACCGGCAAAAACAAGGAGAACAACATGCCGTATCAACCCTCGAAAAAAAACCCGGTGCGTTGCGCGCTGGCCCTCGTGGCGCTTGGATGCAGCCCGCTGTCATGGGCGCTGCAAGCCCCGTCAAAACTGCAGGTACCGACGCTGGCCTTTGATGACCGGCAAATCATCCTGGTGTGGGAAAAACCTGCCGAGCATGCCGGCATCAAGGATTACCGGGTCTACGCCAATGGCACGCTGCTGGGCAGCGCCAATGCCAATAATGACCAGGTGTCACCGGCCAAACCCTACATCGACCAGTTTTATCGGCAAGACACCGCCAACTTCCACCATCGCATCGGCATTCACAGCTTTACTGCCCAAGGCTTGAAGCCCGACACTGCGTACCGTTTCACCGTGCGTTCGGTGGACGGCAGCGGCAAGGAATCCGCCGACAGCGCCCCGGTGCTGCAACGCACCACCCCGGTTGCGGCGGTATTTGACGTGAAAAAATACGGCGCCAAAGGCGACGGCAGTCACCTCGATACCCAGGCGATCCAGAACGCCATCGATGCCTGCACCGTCGGTTGCACAGTCTTGCTGCCTGAAGGCACCTACAAAAGCGGCGCGCTCTACCTCAAGAGCAACATGACCCTGGAGATCGCCGAAGGCGCGACCCTGCTCGGCTCCGAGCGCGCCGAAGATTACCCGCTGGCCGGCTATATCCAGTACCCGTATTCCACCACCGTGCGCCCGGCTTCGCTGATCAACGCGTTGCCCCGCGATCCACGCCAGCATCAGTCATTCGAAAACATCCGCATCGTCGGCAAGGGCACCCTCGATGGCAATGGCTGGAAGCGCAACGCCGATGTCGTCGACGAGCGTGGCCAGGCACTGCCGTTCTACCTGCCCAGTGACAATACCCGCTATGCCCAGGACGGCATCCTCGCCAAGGCGCAGGTGGAACAGGCCGTGGCACGCGGCATGAACGTCAAGGATGCCTACGGGCAGATGCGTTCCTCGCTGATTACCCTGCGCAATGTGAAGAACGTCTTCTACGGCGGCTTCACCGTGGTGAACCCGGCGTTCCACGGCATCATGAACCTGGAGACCGAAAACGTGGTGCTGGCCAACACCACCCACACGACCTACGACGCCAACAACGGCGACGGCATCGAGTTCGCCAACAGCAAGGGCGCGATGGTGTTCAACAACTTCTTCGACACCGGCGATGACTGCGTGAATTTTGCGGCCGGCACCGGTGCAGATGCCGTGCACCAGCCGCCGCAGGAAGACGCGTGGATCTTCAACAACTACTTCCGCAAGGGCCACGGCATGGTGGTCGCCGGCAGCCACACCGGCGCCTGGATCCAGAACATCCTGGCCGAAGACAACGTGTCGGACGGCACCGATGCCGGGTTGCGCATGAAGAGCACCAACTTCATGGGCGGCGGCGCGCGCAACGTCACATTCCGCGACTCGGCGATCCGCAACACCGTCAAGCAGGCGTTCATTTTTACCCTCGACTACAACGACCCGAACGCCAAGCTCGACTATCAGCGCTCAACCATCGCGGGGCAGTTCAAGGATATCCGGGTGAGCGACGTGAGCGTCGAGAATGCCCAGGGGGCGGCGATCGAGGTCAAGGGTGATGCAGCGCACAACGCCTACCATCAGGGCCTGGTGTTCGAGCGCGTGCGCTTTCGCGGCGCGGCCAAGGCGCGTATCGATGGACTGAAAGACTCACGCTTCGACCACGTGGTCTTCAGCCAGACCGGCGCTGCCAACCCATGGCAGGTCAGCGATAGCCAAGGGCTTGTGTTCAAGGAGGTGGAGCCGACGCCGTAAGCGCAAACGTTATGGCGAATGGACCCTCGTAGTGAGCGGGCTTGCCCCGCGCTGGGCTGCGCAGCCGCCCCAAAACACAGCCCCGGAACTGTCTGGCACACTGCAGCGTTCTTATTGGGGCTGCTGCGCAGCCCAGCGCGGGGCAAGCCCGCTCACCACAGGTCCGGTGTTCGCTCTTAACTATCCCTGGGTGATAGCCAAGGGCTGGTGTTCAAGGAGGTGGAGCCGACGCCGTAAGCGCAAACGTTATGGCGAATGGACCCTTGTAGTGAGCGGGCTTGCCCCGCGCTGGGCTGCGCAGCAGCCCCAAAACACAGCCCCGGAACTGTCTGGCACACTGCAGCGTTCTTATTGGGGCTGCTGCGCAGCCCGGCGCGGGGCAAGCCCGCTCACCACCGGTACGGTGTTCGCTCTTAACTGAACGGCGCGCTCACCACCGGGGAATCTATTGCATCCCGCGTTAATAGACCTGCGGCACGATGATTTCCACCGGCGTCGGATTGCGCGAGTAGTCCTCCTGCCTGACCCGTTGCGGCAGCTCGATCACCGGCAGTTCCACTTCTTCATAAGGCATTTGCCCAAGCAGGTGGTGGATGCAGTTGAGGCGGGCTTTCTTTTTGTCGTCGGCCTGCACCACCCACCATGGCGCTTCGGCGATGTGGGTGCGCTCGAGCATGACTTCCTTGGCCTTGGTGTACGCCTCCCAGCGCCGGCGCGACTCCAGGTCCATGGGGCTGAGTTTCCACTGCTTGAGTGGGTCGTGAATGCGGCTGAGAAAGCGCAGGTGCTGTTCCTGGTCGGAAATGGAGAACCAGTATTTGATCAACTGGATGCCGGAGCGCGCGAGCATGCGTTCGAACTCCGGTACAGTGCGGAAGAATTCCTCGTACTGGTCTTCGTTGCAAAAGCCCATGACTTGTTCGACGCCGGCGCGGTTGTACCAGCTGCGGTCGAACAGCACGATTTCACCGGCGGCCGGCAGGTGCGAGACATAACGCTGGAAGTACCACTGCGTCTGTTCGCGGTCGTTGGGCGCGGGCAGTGCGGCGACGCGGCAGACTCGCGGGTTGAGGCGCTGGGTAATGCGCTTGATCACACCGCCTTTGCCGGCGGCATCACGCCCTTCGAACAGGATCACCACCTTGGCGCCGGTCTTGACCACCCAGCTTTGCAGCTTCACCAGTTCGCCTTGCAGGCGGAACAGTTCGCTGAAGTAAATCCTGCGCGCGGCCTTTTCGGGGCTTTCCTCGACGTGCTCGTCGAACAGCGCGTTGAGGTCGTGCCCGTCTTCGGATAATTCCAGTTCCAGCTCTTCGTCACTGTGATCCAGCAGCTCTCGGTGGATGCGCTGGATCAAGGCGTCGTCTACTGCAGACATGGGAGGCACTCGCGTCGTGGGGGGATGGCAAAGTCTTAGTCGCATTTTGTTACCAACCAATTACATCGAAATACGTGGCTGTGGCGGAAAGACGGGACGAAATAGCGGTTTGCCACCCAATTTTCATAAAAGCGTAACAAAGCTGCTGCAAAGTTCCGGGAGCCCGTAATCACAAGGATTTCCCTGAATGAAACGTCTGATGAAGTCAGCTGCACTCGCCGTTGCGGTTTCTCTAAGTGCCACCTCGGTATTTGCTGCCGAGAACGTCCGTCTGACAGGTTCTGGCGCCAGTTTCCCAGCGCCGATCTACCTCACCTGGTTCAAGGATTTCAGCAAGAAGACCGAAGGCGTCACGGTTGACTACCAGTCCAAAGGCAGTGGCGCGGGTGTACAGGACTTCCTGAACAAAACCGTGGACTTCGCCGCCAGTGACTCGGCCATGAAGGACGAAGACATCGCCAAGGTCGCCGAAGGCGTGCAGTTGCTGCCGATGACCGCAGGCGAAATCGTCCTGGCGTTCAACCTGCCGGGCAATCCTAAAGAACTTAAGTTGCCACGCGATGTGTACTCCAACATCTTCCTGGGCAAGATCACCAAGTGGAACGATCCGCAGATCGTCGCTGCCAACCCTGGCCTGAAACTGCCGGACATGCCGATCACCGTGGTCGTGCGTGCAGACTCCAGCGGCACCACAGCCGTATTCACCAAGCACTTGGCGGCCATCAACCCGCAGTTCCAGAAGGACTTGGGTGAAGGCAACACCGTCAACTGGCCAGCCAGCGACAAATTCATCAAGTCGCCGAAGAACGATGGTGTGACCGCCACCGTACGCCAGACCCCAGGCGCGATTGGCTACATCGAATACGGCTTCGCCAAGCTGGCCAAGGTTGACTTTGCCCAGCTGCAGAACAAGGCCGGCAAGTACGTGGTACCTAACGCCGAAAGCGGTGCCGAAGCCCTGGCTGCGGTGAAAATGCCGGAAAGCCTGGTGGCCTGGCTGCCGGACCCGGACGGCGCCAAGTCCTACCCGATCACGTCCTACACCTGGATGATCTTCCGCAAGGACAACGGCAACCCGGCCAAGGCCAAGGCCATGCGTGAAATGGTCGAGTACAGCCTGACCGAAGGGCAGAAAATCGCCGATTCGATGGGCTATATCCCGCTGCCGAAGTCGGTGGTCGATCAGGTTCGTAAAGCGTCCGCCAACATTCAGTAACGCTTGTGAGGCCTCTCTCGGCGGGCGCTGTCAGCCCGGCCGGGAGGGTTACCCCCCTGTTCCGGAATTAGCCAATGAACACACCGTTTGTCGTACCGGGTAACCCGGATTCTGCCTGCCAGCCACCTTCTGCGAAGGATTTCCTGGTTGATCGCACCTTCCGTGCGCTTGCACGAATAGGCGTGGTTCTGGTGCTGGCGTTGGTGTTTGCCCTGGTGTTCGAAGTCGGGCGCAAGGCCCTTCCAGGCATGGAAAAGCACGGCTTTGACGTGCTGCTGGGCAGCGTCTGGGATGTCAACCAAGGCAAGTACGGCATTCTGCCGGCCATCTGGGGCACGCTCTACAGTGCCTTTATCGCGTTGCTGATCGCAGGTGTTTTCGGCGTCAGCATGGCGATTTTCCTCACCCAGGATTTTTTGCCGGCGAAGCTGGCGGCGGTGTTTCGTACCATCGTCGAACTGCTCGCGGCCATCCCCAGCGTCGTTTACGGCCTGTGGGGCATTTACGTGGTCATCCCGGCGATCCGGCCGTTGACCGCATGGTTGAACACTGAACTTGGCTGGATTCCCTTTTTCGGCACGTCCCTGAGCGGGCCGGGGTTGCTCCCGGCGGCGCTGGTGCTTGCAATCATGATTCTGCCGACCATCGCCGCCGTGTCGCAGGATGCGCTCACCGCCGTGCCGATGAAAACCAAGCAAGCCGCCTACGGCATGGGGACCACCCACTGGGAAGCGATTCTCAAGGTGATGGTGCCGTCCGCCGCCACCGGCATCTTCGGTTCCCTGGTCTTGGGCCTGGGCCGCGCACTCGGCGAAACCATGGCCCTGGCCATGCTGGTGGGCAACGCCAACAACATCTCGCTGTCGCTGTTCGCCCCGGCCAACACCCTGGCAGCCTTGCTGGCGCTGAACTTCCCCGAAGCCGGGCCGAACGAGATCGAAGTACTGATGTACGCCGCACTGGTGCTGATGTTGATCACGCTGATCGTGAACATCTTCGGCTCCATGATCATGATGTACGCCCAACGGGGTAATAAGTGATGACTGACCTCACTGCTGCAACCGACCTGACGTCCCCCGCAGGCGCAATGCCCAGCCTCCAGCGCCGGTTCGAAGGCCGTGCCCTGCGCAGCCTGGTGTTGACCACCCTGGTCTGGGCGGGCGCGCTGCTGGCCAGCGTGCCGCTGATTTCCGTGCTCTACATGCTCATCACCCGCGGCGGCGCGCGCCTGAGCCTTGAAGTGTTCACCGAGCTGCCACCCACCGGTTTCGAGACCGGCGGCGGTTTCGGCAACGCGATGGCCGGTACCTTCGTGATGGTCGGCATTGCCGCTGCCATCGCCGTGCCGGTCGGCATCATGGCGGCAATCTTCCTCGCCGAACTGGGCCCGGACAGCAAGCTGGCGAACGCCGCACGTTTTGCCGCGAAGATGCTCACCGGCCTGCCGTCGATTCTGGCCGGTGTGTTTGCCTACGCCCTGGTGGTGATGACCACCGGCACCTACTCGGCCCCGGCCGGTGGTGTGGCACTGGCGGTGCTGATGCTGCCGATCGTGGTGCTGACGGCTGAAGAGTCGATGCGCATGGTGCCCAAGATCATGAAGGACGCCGCCTACGGCATGGGTTGTACCCGCTCCCAGGTGATCTGGAAAATCGTCCTGCCCACCGGCCTGCCGGCAATCCTCACCGGCGTGATGCTCGCCGTGGCCCGCGCCGCCGGCGAAACCGCGCCGCTGTTGTTTACCGCGCTGTTCAGCAACTACTGGATCTACCACGACGGCAGCCTGGCGGTGATGAACCCGACGGCCTCCCTGGCCGTGCTGATCTACAACTTCTCCGGCATGCCCTTCGACAACCAGCTTGAACTCGCATGGGCGGCGTCGCTGGTACTGGTAATGATCGTGCTGGTCGTGAATATCGTGAGCCGTATCTTCGGCAAGCCAAAGTATTGAAAACGGGAGCATCTGAATCTTGAACGTATCAACTGCGCAAATAGCCGCTCCGTTTGTCACCCAGGCGCCTGTGGTCATGGACTGCAAGCTGGACAAGATCTTCTACGGCAACTTCATGGCCGTGCGTGACAGCCATGTGCCGATCGAAAAGAACAAGATCACCGGCTTCATCGGCCCTTCCGGTTGCGGTAAAAGTACCGTGCTGCGTAGCCTCAACCGCATGAACGACCTGGTCAAGGGCTTCCGTTTCGAGGGCCATGTGCACTTCCTTGGCCAGGACGTCTACGGCAAGGGCGTGGACCCGGTGGTCGTGCGCCGCTACATCGGCATGGTGTTCCAGCAGCCGAACCCGTTCTCGATGAGCATCTTCGACAACGTCGCCTTTGGCCTGCGCCTGAACCGCTACAAGGGCGACCTGGGCGACCGCGTCAAGCACGCCCTGCAAGGCGCCGCGCTGTGGGATGAGGTCAAGGACAAGCTCAAGGTCAGCGGCCTGTCGCTGTCCGGTGGCCAGCAGCAACGCCTGTGCATCGCCCGCGCCATCGCCACCGAGCCGGAAGTGCTGTTGCTCGACGAGCCGTGCTCGGCGCTGGACCCGATCGCCACGCGCCGGGTCGAGGAGCTGATGGTCGAGTTGAAGAAGGACTACACCATCGCCCTGGTGACCCACAACATGCAGCAGGCCATCCGCGTGGCCGACACCACGGCGTTTTTCTCGGTGGATATTTCCCAGGGCACGCGCACCGGCTATCTGGTGGAAATGGGCCCGACGGCGCAGATCTTCGAGAACCCGCGTGAACAAATGACCGGGGACTACATCAGCGGCAAGTTCAGCTGATGCCCCTGCGGGAGCTGGGATGCTCCCGTATTTTCCACTGCTTATGGGAATGCCGATGCCTGCAACACGACGCCTTGATTTGCCCGCGATTGAACGCGCACTGCGTGAGGTGCAACAGCGCTTTGCCGAGCTCAGCCGGGACTTTACCGAGCCGCGCGACCCGTTGACCGACGAAGTGCTGCACAACGTGCTTGAAGGCTACGCGCTGATTGACGACTATGTCGCGCGGGGCGTCGACCTGTTCGACCTGCAGCAGCTGGACCTGATGCTGGAGATCAACGCCACCGTGCTCTGTGGCAGCGACCCGTCACGGCGCCTGGAATACGCCCACCACCTGGTGGCGACCGAAGAACACTTCTTCAACAATGTCGAAGGTGGCATCAAGGACTTGTACAACTGGTACTGCGCGTATCGCAGTGAATCAGTCTGGAAGCGCGCCGCCGGGGTGTATGTACGCATCCTCAGCAAGCCGCAGCTGTTCATTGAAGGCAACAACCGCAGCGGTTCGCTGATCGTCAGCTATTTGCTGATGCGTGCAGGCCTGCCGCCGTTCGTGCTGACGCTGGAGAACGCCGAGGGCTACTTCAACCCTTCGTCGGTGATCCGCAACTCAGCCAAACATGGAGTCAAGGCGTTGTACGAATTGCCCAAGATCAAGAAAAAATACGCTGCCTTCCTGGAAGAACAGGCGCCGGATCCGCACAAGTTTTTTCTCAAGGACCCGCGCCAGCCCGTTTTTCAAGGAGGCCATTGATGAGCGGTTCTCCGGTATTCGCCAGGGCAGGGCGGGCCCTCCAGCGCATCCTGCCGATGCAGCAGCGCCCGCGTATCCGTATTTCCTTCGATATCGACGACACCCTGGCCTGCCAGCTGCACCACTGCGACGTCGAGCCGAGCCGGCTGCCGGCCTGCGTGCACCGTTGGCTGGGTGAGCCCTTGCGGATCGGCACGCGCTCCCTGACCCGCGAGCTACGCCGCCAGGGCTGCAGCATCTGGGTCTACACCTCGTCCGGTCGCACGCCGTCGTATATCCGCCGCTGGCTGATGCTCTACGGCATCCGCGTCGACGGCGTGGTCAACAGCGTGCTGCACAACCATGCCCTGACGGCACGCGGGCTGTCGAACGCACCCTCGAAATTCCCCCCGGCCTTCGACATCGACCTGCATGTGGATGACTCCGAAGGCGTGCGCAGTGAAGGCCATGACCACGGTTTTCGCGTGGTAGTGGTGGACCCTCAGGACGAAAACTGGGCGCAGCGGGTGTTGGAGGCCGTAGCGCAGGTCCAGGCGCAGTTGGCCTGGCAGCAGCCGCTCCGGTACAAAAAGACAACACGGCAGCGCGCGGAGGTTTTTTCTTCCTGAGGCGCTGTGAAAACCCAGAAAAGCCACTCGAACGAGTGGCTTTTTTGTCTTGCCGCAGCGCCCCGAGCGGCCTCAGTCGGAGCGCGCAGCCTCCATGCCGCGCCGGATCCGCATCAGGTCCTGATACGCCTCGGTGCGCTTTGCATCGGCTATCTGTTTCGCTTCGGTAAAGCGCAGCCAGTCACCGGCGTCGGCCAAGCTGCTGCCTATGATGGCGTAGGCCTGTGTTTCCAGGCGGTCGGCCTCGTAGAACAGTTCGGTGTTCCTGGCCAGCTCCGCTTCCCAGCCGGTTTGTTTTGACGCTTCACGCCTATTCGCTGCCATGGCCTTCACCCCAAGGTCGTCATGTGCGAGCGAAGAGTGCAGGGGCCTGATCAAGGCCGCCGGGTTCGTAGCTCGCGTAGGAGCGACACAAGCCGTTCTCGTGTCTGATAGGTCCTTCAGTGTTGATGGATAAACGTGGGGGTTCGTTCAAATTAGTTCGGAGGGCGGACCGCACCCTCGGCTCGATCTATGTGATACCGGCAGCAGGTCTGGTGCTGGTACTGGGCGTCTACCGGTTTATCTCCGAAGGCGGTGCACTGATCAATGTGATCGGCAACGGCGTGGCCACCCTGTTCATTGCCCGCTGGGATGGGGCGCTGGACCGTTAGCCACTCAAGCGGGAGTTGGGGTAGGTCGCAGAAAGCCTTGGTCAATCGGCCAGTTTGGCTGTGCCCAGCACGCGATTCAACTCGCCAGCGACAGCGATGAGTTGTTGTTCCAGTGCTTCAACCTCAGAAAGGCTAATGCCACTGTTGATAACTTGCAGGGTTTTAGCCCGCTTCTTTGGGGCGGGCGCCAGATTGTGTGCGTGTTGCGAAATCAACGCCTGACGCAACAGATTGTTGATCACGGTTTGATAGCCCGTACCGGCGCTTTCTGCGCGTTCACGGGCAGCATCGATAACCGCATCGTCAAGCATGATGGTGATGCGGGTCTTGCCTTTGTTGCTGGCGACAGCACCGCGTTTGCCGTGGGTGAAATCGTATTCGTCTTTCATTGTTCAAGCCTCCAGATAACGGCGCCGTTCATTTTTTGATGCGAGCCTGGCGCTGATAACGCGTACGAAATTCGGATCGCGGTAAGTGTATGTCACTACCAAAATTCGTCCCCTCGCGTCAGTGCCCATGGTCACCCAGCGCTCTTCACCGTGATCGTGGTCTTGTATCGTCAGGGCGATCTCATCGTTGAACACCGGTTCTGCGTCCGCCAGGCTTATGCCCTTGTGCTTCTGCTGATTGGCGATGTTTTTTGCCTCATCGTATTGAATCCTGAACGTCTTCATTATGCATACTTTATATGTATGAAAAAGCGGTTGAAGGAACCGTCAGTCAGGAAGATGGCCAGCCATAAATAGCGGTAGTGTGAATTTGCCATGTTCCGCTCGGTCAGTTGGGTCTCGATCTTGCTGAGGTTGCCAACATATTTCCGTGCGTAATGGTTAATCCGTTACGTAGAAGGATTCTGTTTTGGTTGTCGGAAGAGGCGAGCTTGAATAGGCGAGTAATCGGACAGATCAACGTTCGCGGGGCCGGATCAATACTAAGTTTGTTCACATCAACCCTTATTCCCCGGCATGCTCATTTCACTGCCCACGCCGGGGAAAAGGTCGGGACGCTACCTTCAACGCATATGCAAAATAATCGGACTGCTGCTGGCCGGGTCGGTATGCCCGCGCAGCTTGCCGACTGCCTTGGCGTCGACCGCCTCTGCGTGGTTGCCCCAGGTGCTGCGCACGTAGGTCAGCACCTGGGCGATTTCCGCATCGGACAGTTGTTCACGAAACGCCGGCATGCGATAGGCGTCCGGTACGCCGGCGGCGACTACCCGCTGTGAGCCGTTGAGGGTGATGTTGATCGCCGAGGCACTTTCCTTGGCCAATGCCGAGGTGGCGCCGGCCAGGGGCGGCATCCATTCGGGCTGGCCCTTGCCGTCCGGGCCATGGCAGGAGGCGCAGCGGGTCGCGTAGGTGTGGGCACCGGGGACGTCCTGGCGTGTATCGGCGGCTACGTACTGCCAGGGCGTGCCGTCACGCTGTGGGTCGCCAGGCAGTGACTTGAGGTAACGCGCGATGGCGGCCAGGTCGTCGTCGGCCATGAACTGCGTGGAGTTGTTGACGGCTTCGGTCATCGAGCCATAGACCACCGCATGGGCGTTGCGCCCGGTCTTGAGGAACTGCACGATCTGCGCCTCGCTCCAGCGCCCCAGGCCGGTGTTCGGGTCCTGGCGCAGGCTCGGTGCGTACCAGCCGTCGAGCAGGGCGCCGGCGAGGAACGGCTTGCCGGATTCGTCCAGGGCTTTTTCGTTGAAGGCCAGGCCGCGCGGTGTGTGGCAGCTGCCGCAGTGGCCAGGGCCTTGGACGATGTAGGCGCCACGGTTCCATAGCGCATCCTGGTTGGGTTTGGCCGCGTAAGTGGCGGTCGGCGCGAAGAGGCCGTTCCACAAGGCGATGGGCCAGCGCAGATTGAGCGGCCAGGGAATATCGCTGGGGATGTTGGGCTCGTTGGCCGGTTGTACGCCTTGCATGAAGAACGCATACATCGCGCGGATATCGTCGTCTCTGAGCTTGGCGTAAGACGGGTAGGGCATCGCGGGGTAGAGCCGGCGGCCGCCCGGTGCTACGCCGTGGCGCACTGCACGGTCGAAGTCGGCGAGGCTGTAGGTGCCGATGCCGTGGGTGCGGTCCGGGGTGATGTTGGTGGCGTGAATGGCGCCCAGCGGCGTGGCCATTTCCAGGCCCCCGGCGAAGGGCGCCTTGCCCGGCAGGCTGTGGCAGGCGACGCAGTCACTGAGGCGGGCGACATATTCGCCGCGACTGACCTGTGCGGGGTCGACGCTGGCGGCTTGTTCCTGCGCGAACGGGGTGGCGGGCTGGCGGGTGACATACCAGGCCAGCAGGCCGGCGGCGACCAGGCAGGGCAGCACCAGCCAGCCTGCGGTTCTTGCGAATCGACGGTTGTTCATGGGCGGTCTCGCTCGGTTAGCTGAAGGTGTGTCGGCTTAATGGCAGGCTGCGAACACGCTGGCCGGTCAACTGCGCTACCGCATTGACCACGGCTGGCGCCACAGCGGGGAGCGGAGGCTCACCGATGCCGCCCATCTTCTCGCCACTCTCGACAATCTTCACGTGCACCTGCGCCATCCGTGAGGGCGGCAGGATCGGGTAGAGGTCGTAATTGCGCGCCCGTGGCTTGCCGTCCACGTACACCGCTTCTTCCAGCAAGGTTTGCGAGAGCCCCAGGGCCACCGCGCCATTGACCTGAGCTTGCACAATCGCCGGGTTGACGATGCTGCCGGGGTCGATGGCTTCCCAGATGTGGTGGACCTTGACCTGGCCGTTTTCAATCGACACTTCGGCGATCACTGCCGCGTGGGAGCCGAACGGCGAGGCCATGGCCACGCCACGGGCGCGCCGGGTACCGTCTTCGGCAGTGTAGGGGCCCCGTTTCCAGCCACCGGACAACTCGCCCACGGCCTTGAGCAGGGTGGTCAGCCGTGGGTTGTCGCGCAGCAGGTGCAGGCGCAGCTCATAGGGATCGCGGCCGCCTTTGTCCGCCAGCTCATCAAGGAACGCTTCGTAGAAGAAGTCATTCAGCGAATTGCCCACCGAACGCCAGTAGCCGAGCATGGCCGGGCCCTTGACGTAGATCTGCGCGATGCGTTTGTTGGGGATGGCGTAGCTCTTGCCCGACAGGCCTTCAAGGGCGGTGGGGTCGAGTTTTTCGCCCTGCTTGCCGGCGATGGCCTCGGTGGGGCCTTCGGTGGCGCTCACCGCTTCGATCGCCACCGGCAGGCCGTCGGCGTCCAGCGCGGCGCGGAACTTGACCACCGCCACCGGGCGCAACACGTCGCGCAGGAACTCTTCCTCACGGCTCCAGATCAGCTTGACCGGACGGCCCACCGCCTTGGCCAATGCAATCGCCTGGGGGTAGGGGCTGGCCGAGTCATACAGGAAGTGCCGGCCGAAAAAACCGCCCAGCAGCGGCGAGTGCAGGGTCACCTGCGCGGGGTCGAGCCCGGCGCGCTTGGCGATGTCGGCGCGGAACATATCGGGCGCCTGGTTGGGCAGCCAGATCTCCAGCGAACCGTCGGGGTTGAAGCGCGCCAGGGCTGACGGCGGCTCCAGTTGGGCATGGTTGAGGTACTGGTTGTGGTAGGTAGCCTCGACCTGGGTCTTGGCGTTTTTCAACGCGCCGGCCACATCGCCTTCGTTCTCGTCGTCACGGGCCGGACCTTGCTGGGCCGCGAGAAAGTCGCGAAAGCCGTCGCTGGAAAAATCCGCGGGCATGCCCCGCACTTTTGAGTCGGCCGTCGGTTCCTGCCAGTCGACCTGGATCGCCTCCACCGCACGCTTGGCGTGCCACCAGCGTTCGGCCACCACGGCTACCGCACCGGGCAGCACATGCACCGAGTGCACGCCTTTCATGGTTTCGACCTGGGATTGGTTACGCAGGCTGCCCACGGTCATGCCCAGGCGCGGCGCGTGCTGCACGGCGGCGTGGAGCATGCCGTCGACCTTGATGTCGATGCTGTACTGCGCCTTGCCGGTGGATTTGTCATAGGCATCCAGGCGCTTGACCGGCTTGCCGATCCAGCGGAACTGGCTCGGGTCGCGCAGGGTGATGCTGGCCGGGTCGGGCACCGGCATGTCCAGGGCGCGGCCGGCCAACTCGCCGTAGCCCAGGGAGCGCCCGGAGGCGGCGTGCACCACGCGGCCAGGCTGGGTGGTCAGTTGGGCCACCGGCACACCAAGCTGCTCGGCGCCGGCCTGCAACAGCATGGCGCGGGCGAGGGCGCCCAGGCGGCGCATGACCGGGTAGCTCATGCGCACCGACATGCTGCCGCCGGTGATGCGCATGCCGTTGTCCATCACCACATAGGCCTCACCGGGTGGCGCGGCTTCGACGATAAAGGTGGCAGGGTCGGCATCCAGCTCTTCGCCGACGATCTGCGCCATGGCGGTGTGGGTGCCTTGGCCACCTTCCATAAAGGGGCTGAGCAGGCGCACCGTACCGTCCGGGCGAATCTCCAGGAACGCCGGCACCTGGGTGCCGCGTTCTGCGGCGGCAGCGGCCTGCACTCGGGCCGAGCCCAGCGGCAGGCCAAAACCGATGACCAGCGCACCCACGGCCGTGCTGGCCAGGAAGCGGCGACGCGACAGGTTGATCGGCTCGCCCAATGTGATGCCAGGGATGACGGATGGCGTGTTCATCAGGCCCTCTCCTTCCCGGCGGCCAGGTCATGCATGGCGGCATGGATGGCGTTGTAGGTGCCGCAGCGGCACAGGTTGACCATGGCCGCGTCGATCTGCGCATTGGTGGGGGCGGGGGTGTGCTTGAGCAGCGCGGTGGCTGCCACCACCTGCCCGGACTGGCAGTAACCGCATTGCGCCACCTGATGCTCGACCCAGGCACTGACCACCCGCTTGCCGACTGCATCGGCTTCGATAGCCTCGATGGTGGTGATCTCACGCCCGACCACCCCGGCCACCGGCGTGACGCACGAGCGCACGACATTGCCGTCCACCAGCACCGAGCAGGCGCCGCATTGGGCCAGGCCGCAGCCGTACTTGGTGCCGGTCAGCCCCAGGTCATCGCGGATCACCCACAGCAGCGGCGTGTCGGCGTCGGCGTCGACCTGATAGGTTTTTTGGTTGATGCGTAATTCCATGGCTGGCTCACCTGCTGATCATCGGTCGGGATGGCGTGTTTCTTATAAGAAAGGCGATGGGCGCCCATTGTCGAACTCTAGATCAGGGCACAAGGGCCATCTACGAAAAAACCGAACATTCGGAGGATCAGGCAAGTATTCGAGAGGATTGAGTCAGTCAATCAAGGTGCTCGATCAACACAGGGGCCGGCAGCCGATTGGTTTGTGAGGGTTTATTGATCTGGGTCAGTACAACCCCCTATTGGCTCCAGATGGCCGTCCGAGAGCGGTAGCGCTGTTTTCATGGGTGATATTATGGCGCCACTATCTTGGCGTGACAGGCGCCAGTCTGATCCATGGACATGAGGCTTTAGGGAAATGCTTAAGAACGCTCCGCTGCGTCTGAAACTGTTGTTGATTCTGCTACTGCCCATGCTCGGGTTCCTGACCCTGGCCGGCGTGTTTGTGGTGGACAACTACAAAACGCTGCGTGACATGAACACCACGGTGATGGCCAGCGCCACCGCCCAGAAGTTGAGCCAGTTGATTACCACCTTGCAGCGTGAGCGTGGTGCCAGTGGCGTGTTCCTCGGCAGTGGCGGCAAGTCCATGGGCGAACGAATGGTGCAGATGCGCAGGGACTCCAGCGCGGCCGTCGAGGTGGTGCGCGGTTTGTCCACCTCCGGCGGTGCGAACCTGGACAACGTCCTGCGGGCCCTGGACCAGTTGCCGGCGATGCGCGGGCAGGTCGATAAACTGAGCATCAACAGCACCGAATCCGGCGCGCGGTATACCGAGATCATTCAAGTGCTGACCGGTTACACCCATTCCCTGGAAGCGAGCGTCAACAACGCGACCATCGTCTACGCCCTGGGGGCCCTGAATCAATTTATCGAAATGAAAGAGCGGGCCGGACGCGAGCGCGTGGTGCTGGGCCTGGTCTTCGCCCAGGGGCATTTCGATGAAGCGCTGTTGTCGCGCTTCAGCCGTAACCTGGGCGAGTTCGGCGCCTATTACGATGCATTCCGGCGCAAGGCACCCGCGGCCTCGCTGGCGCAGTTCGATACGCAAATGCAGCAACCGGCCGCCGTCGAAGTCGCCAAGTTGCAGCGCCTGGCGTTTGAGGTGCCGATGGGGCAGGCGCTGGGGATCAAACCCGAAGCCTGGTTTGAAACCTCTACCCAACGCATTGACCTGATGAGCCAAGTGGAGGAAGCCCTGGGCCAAAGTGTCAGCAGCCTGGCGATGCACGAGCGGGATGACGCCAGCCGCGCCCTGTGGCTGACCATCGGCGCAGTGATCGTGGCCCTGTTGGCGGTGGCGGTGTTGTCCTGGCTGATCATCCGCATGATCGATTCGGCGGTGCGCGACCTCAACCGCGTGCTCAATGACCTGGCACAGCGCGATCTCACCGCGCGGGCGACTTATGACAGCAAGGACGAATTCGGTCAGATCTCGCGCAACCTCAACCGCATGGCGCAAGAGATCAGTGGCGTGGTGCAGGAAATCGGCAACGCCACCGCACAGGTTGCAACGGCGGCGGAGGAGTCTTCAACCGTGACGATGCAGACCAGCCAAAGCGTCGAGCAGCAGCGCCAAAGCACTGAACTGGTGGCCACGGCGATCAACGAAATGAGCGCCACCGTGCGCGAGGTGGCGCACAGCACCAACGATGCGGCGCAACTGTCGCAACGGGTCAATACCAGCACCACCCAAGGACGTGCCGAGATCGAAGGCACCATCACCCTGATCCGCCAGCTCTCGGGGCAGGCCGAGGACACCGCGCTGATCATTGGCGAACTCAAGCAGGAAAGCGATGGGATTTCCTCCGTGCTCGACGTCATTCGCGGCATTGCCGAGCAAACCAACCTGCTGGCCCTGAACGCGGCCATCGAAGCGGCGCGGGCAGGGGATCATGGGCGCGGATTTGCCGTGGTGGCGTCCGAGGTGCGGGTACTTGCGCAGAAGACCCAGGAGTCCACGGGGAATATTCAGCAGATGATCAGCAACCTGCAAAGTGGTTCCGATCGGGCGAGCTCGTCCATGCAGGAGACTCTGGGCAAGGCCCAGGACGGTGCGCGCAAGGTCGAACGTGCAGGTGAATTGTTGTTGGAGATCGCCGAAGGCGTGGCCAGTATCAGTGATCGCAATCTGCAGATTGCTTCGGCGGCTGAAGAGCAGAGTGCGGTTTCAGAAGACATCAACCGTAACGTCAACGAGATCAACGACCTGGTCATCCAGGTCAGTGCCGGCGCCGAGCAAACCGCAATCACCAGCCAGGAATTGGCGCGTTTGGCCGAGCACCAGCAGCGGCTGGTCAATCGGTTCAAGGTGGCGTGAGGCGGTGGTGAGGGGGGCTTTGATCGTTCCCACGCAGGTGGGAACGATCAAATGCTCAATCCGTCACACAACCCTGGGGTTTTTTCCCGGCGAAACTGTCCAGCAGACTCGCCACCACCATGTCCCCCATGCGCGTGCGGGTTTGCAGCGTCGCGCTGGCGCGGTGGGGTTGCAGCACCACTTGTTCATTGGCGAAGAGCGCCTCGGGAACATTCGGCTCGTCGACAAACACGTCCAGGGCCGCCCCCGCGATCTCACCGGCGGCCAGCGCGGCCACCAAGTCCGCCTCGTTGACCAGCTTGCCGCGTGCCACGTTGATCAAGTAGCCGTCCTTGCCCAATGCCTGCAACACCTGGGCGTTGATAATGGCTTCAGCCTGGTCGGCGGCGGCGGCCAGGATCAGCGCGTCGCTTTGGCTGGCCAACTGTTTCAGGTCGGCGATGAAGGTATGGCTCACATCGCTCATCGGCTGCAGGTCGGTGTAGCAGATCGGGCAACCGAAGGCCGCCGCTCGAGTGGCGACTGCCCGCCCGACCCGACCCATGCCGACGATGCCGATGCGCATGCCGGACACCTGGCGCGCCAACGGCAAGGGCGCCAGCGGTGTCGGACTCTGCGGCCACTGGCCCGAGCGCACATAGCGATCACTGGTGCACAGCCCACGGCACACGGCGATCAGCAAGCCGATGGCCAGGTCGGCGACGTCCTCGGTCAGCGCGCCGATCGTTGCGGTCACGCGGATCCCGCGATCCCGGGCATACGCCAGGTCCACCGCATCGGTGCCCACGCCGTTGACCGCCACCACTTCCAATCTCGGCAGTTGCGCCATCAGCGCCTGGCTGATGCCGGTATGCCCGCCGGTGATCACCCCGCGAATGTTCGCACCGTGTTCCTGTAAATAAGCCGGCTTGTCGGCCTGCTGGAAGTAACGTCTGACGGTAAACAGCTCATCGAGCCGCGCGTTGATTTCAGGGATCAGGATCGGGCTGAGCTGCAAGACTTCTGGTTTCATTGGGAACCTCGTGTCACGGAATAAAAAGGCCGGTTTAACCGCGACCGGCAAACGGCATGGCGCTGGCCATGACGGTCATGTTCAGGACGTTCGCTTCCAGGGGCAGCGCGGCGATGTAGCGCACGGCATCGGCCACGTGCTTGACGTCGACCATCGGCTCCACGGCGATGGTGCCGTTGGCCTGGCGTACGCCTTTGGTCATGCGCACCGACATGTCGGTCAAGGCGTTGCCGATGTCGATCTGGCTGCAGGCAATGTTGAATTCGCGCCCGTCCAGGGCCAGGGATTTGGTCAGCCCCAACACCGCATGTTTGCTGGCGGTATAGGCGCTGCTGAAAGGCCGTGGGGTATGCGCGGAAATCGAGCCGTTATTGATGATGCGTCCACCCTGTGGCTGTTGATGGCGCATCAGCCCGAAGGCGCCACGGGCGCAGAGGAAAACCCCGTTGAGGTTGGTATCGATCACGTTGCGCCACTGCTCGAACGTCAGTTCATCCAATGGCACGGCAGGGGCGTTGACCCCGGCGTTGTTGAACACCACATCGAGACGTCCGTACACCTCGGCAATGGTTGCAAACAGCGCGTCGACACTGGCCGGGTCGCGCACATCAGTGGGGACGGCCAAGGCTTCGTGGCCTTCGCTGGTCGCCAACTCGGCCAAGGCCTGCAACGGCTCCGGCCGGCGCCCGGCCAGTACCAGGGTGAAACCGTCCGCCATCAAGCCCAGGGCCACGGCGCGGCCGATTCCGCTGCCGGCGCCGGTAACCAGGGCCACCTTCAAAAGATTCGACATGGTGTTATCTCCTTTTTCCATTTACGGGTAGGTGTGCCGGGTTCAAGCGCGCTGGCCGACGCGCATTTCGAGTTGGCCGATGCCGTCGATCCCGGCGTTGATGAGATCGCCCGGTTGCAGCACATCCACGCCCGCCGGGCTGCCGGTCATGATCAGGTCACCGGCCCGCAGCGATACCGACTGGGAGATCCGGCTGATGATCTCGCTGACCGACCAGATCTGGCTGTCGAGGCTGTCACGCTGGCGCTTCTGGCCATTGACGTTGAGCCACAACTCGCCGCTCGGGTGCCCGGCGTGAGTCACCGGCACAATGGCGGTCATGGGCGCGGCGCCGTCGAACACCTTGGCGCCTTCCCAGGGCAGGCCCTGGCTTTTGGCTACGCGCTGCACATCGCGGCGGGTCAAATCCAGGCCGGCGGCATAGCCCCACACGTAGGCCAGCGCCTGGCCCTCTGGGATATGAGCGCCACCCTCACCGATGGCCACGACCAATTCGATTTCGTGGGCAAACTCTTCGGTCAACGGCGGGAACGTCACCTCGCCCGTCGCGTCGACCACGCTGCTCGCGGGCTTCATGAAGAACACCGGCGGCTGGCGAGACTGGCCTTGGGTATCCGGCCACGGGTAGTTGCGGCCGACGCAAAATACCCGGCCGACGGGAAAGCGCTGCAGGCTACCGGCAACCGGCAAGGTCACGGGCAGATCGGGGGTAAACACATACTCGGTCATGGTCATTTTTATCAGTGTCCTGTTGGAAGCAGCAGCCTACGGCGGCATTCATGGGTGAAGTTGGACGATTGCGGCCTGGTGTTGGAGAAAAACATGTTGTTGACTCAGCGCGCCTTGAGTTCGATGCGGTACAAGCGGCCGAGCAGCAACGAGTAAGACAAGGTGCCAATCAGCGCGACACCGCCGATAAACCAAAACGCGTAGGCAAACGAGCCTGTCGCGTGAACGATGCCGCCAATCACGATCGGGGTGACGATCCCGCCGATATTGGCGGCCAGGCTGGTGATCCCGCCGGTCAGGCCGATCAGCTCCTTCGGTGCCACTTCCGATACGGCGGCCCACGACGACGACGCGATGCCTTGGGCAAAGAAGGCAATGGTCAGTATCGCGATGCAGATCACGTTCGAGTCGGTGAAATTGACCAGCACAATCGACATGCCCAGCATCGAGCCGACCACCAGGGGCAACTTGCGCGCGAAGGACATTGAGTAGCCACGGCGTATCAGCAAGTCGGAGACGATGCCGGCCAATAGAATGCCGACGGTAGCGCCCACGAACGGCAGCACCGCGAAGATCCCGGCCTTGATCATGGTCAACTTGCGCTCTTCGATCAGGTATGTCGGGAACCAGGTCAGGAAGAAGTACAGCGCCGAGGTGCTGGCGAACTTGCCGATGCAAATGGCCCATATCTGCCGGTAGCCGAACAGCTCGGTGATCTGTCGCCAATTGAAGCGTGTGCGCTCCTGGCTGCTCTTGACCAGCCCACCGCCGCCTTCGATGTACTTCAATTCTTCCTGGCTGACGCGCTTGCAGTTCAACGGGTCGCGGTACAGGTACAGCCAGGCCACGCCGAACACGATGCCGAGCAACCCTGTGCTGTAGAACACATGGCGCCAGTCATAAGTGGTGGCCAGCCATAGCAGCACGCCGGTAAACAGAGCCGTGCCCAGGTACTGGCCGCACACATAGATGCTGCTGGCCATGCCGCGTTCGCGGGCCGGGAACCACACCGTCACTGCCCGGCTGTTGGCCGGAAACGCCGGTGCTTCCATGGCGCCGACGGCCAGGCGCAAGCCGAATAACGATGCAAACCCTGTGGCGAAACCCTGGCACACGGTCACGGTTGACCAACTGATCAGCGACACGCCGTAGGTGAGCCGGGAGCCGAAGCGGTCGGCCACAAAGCCTGCTGGTACCAGGGCGAGGGCATAAGTCCAGGCAAACGCGGAGAAAACCAGGCCCATTTCGATCTTGTCCAGGCCCAGGTCCTTGGCCATGAACGGTGCCGCAATCGAGATGTTCACGCGGTCGATGTAATTGATGATGGTTGCAATCAGCAGCAACGACAGCATGAACCAGCGACGCCGGGTCGGCAGCCGCTGGGGCAGGACGGCGTCCCGTACGCCGGCACTCACCGACGGCGCGGTGGACGGGGAGAGGTGCGAGTTCGACATGGGTAGACCTTTTTATTGTCAGGTGAATCGTGAAGTTCGCGCGCAGCCGAAGCCGATGCCCCCAGTACCGGGGCAGAGCAATCGCTGCATTAATGGGAGGCGCGAACAGCCGCTGTCAGGCGCTCAGAGATGCCTTCGCACGGGTCGGGCCGGGGGAGGGGGGATAGGGCAAAAAAGCAGGTTCATGGGGTGCGCACCTTTTGATTGTTTTTGGAAGGTTCGGGCTGCATGGGTGATTACAGTGGTCGTACAACATTCCAAAATCAACGCGTGCGTTAGATCGTTTTTTCTTTATGAAAAGGCCTTGAATGCAGGAGTCCAAGAAAAAACGGATTAATTTATTTGGCTAAAACCGCTGCGTTTTTTAAATAATCTATTGTTTTTTAATGATTAATTATTTTGTGGTGCGCCCGATTTTTTTGGACAGAGAAAATCGCCAACGCAGGTGAAAATAATCCGTCACACCTGGCTGTCATCCGATGACATATTGAAGCCGCGCCGGTCCGCCTGCACAATCACCCCGACCCTGTACCTGTCGAGGAGCCTCAGGCAATGTCATCACCCAGTCGAGTCCCCACTTACGTCATGCAGCAACGCAGCGAGTTGACCGACTTTTACATCCGCGACAAAAAAGGCCGTCGCGCGGAAACCAGCCCCCACCGCCATGAGTATTTCCAGATCCAGGTCAACCTGGGTGGCGACACCGTGCAGCACATCGGCAATGCCGAACGGCCGTTTCCGCGCAATGCGCTGGCGTTCATCCTGCCGCATCGGGTGCATGTGATTCCCCATCCGGCAGACAGCAACTTCATTGTGATCAATTTCTCCCAGACCTTCCTGCTGCCGCATTTGCAGTGCGACCCGATGGATCTGGAAGAGGTTTCGATCCTGCTGGCGCCCGAGTTGTCACCGTTCCGCTTCCAGGAGCATCTGGATTTCATCCTCGGCGATGAGGACTTCGGCATCGTCCGTGGCTTGATCGAACAGATGCGCGCCCTGGATGAAAACCGCCAGTTTGGCACTCGCGAGATGCTCAAGGGATTGTTGCTGCAATTGGTAGGGCGCGTGTGCGCGTTGTATGCCGAACCGCTCAAGCGCTTGGCCGAAGAGAATGCCGCCGAAGTCAGTCGGCGCGATGCACTGAGCAGAATGTCTGAGTACCTGCGCAAGAATATTGCAGACCCCGATCTGAACCTGATCAAGGTGGCGGCGGCGACTTACCTGTCACCGACCTACCTGACGCATTGGTTGCGCAAGGAAATCGGCAAGACCTTTACGGAGTTGGTGCTTGAACGCCGGATGCACGCGGCGCGCAATTATTTGCTCAATGGCACACGACCGGTGGGTGAGGTGGCCAGGTTGTGCGGTTTCGCCGACGAGGCGTATTTCTCCCGACGTTTTCGCCAGATACACGGCCAGCCACCCGGGCAATTCAGGCGCCAGCAGCTCAACCCTGACACGCCGCAATCACCCACCGGCACCTGAGTCGGCACGCGCCGTCAGTTCGCCCACCCGTCACGCACCGCACTGCGAATCCCCTCCAGCAACATCGCGAACGCCGGGTTGTCATTGTTCTCGCGCCAGATCAGGTGCAGTTCACTTTGCGCGCCTTCGCCCAGGTCGATATCGCGAAACACCACGTTCTTGAACACCACACTGCTGGCGCAACGCGGTACCAGCGCCAGCCCCATGCCGGCGTTGACCAGGGCCAGGATGGTCAGGGACGAGCCCAGCCACTGTACGTATTCCGGTGCGACACGGGCCGAGCGCAGCAGCCCGGTGAGCAGTTCGTTGAACGGCGGGTAGGCCGCATGGGCGTACATCAGGAACGGCTGGGCGTCGAGGTCGTGGACGCTGACGCTGTCGGCACTGGCCAGTCGATGGCTGCTCGGCACCGCCAGCACGAAGGGCTCGCGCACCAGGCATTCGGTGGCATAACCGGGTTCCAGCAGGGGCGCGCGGACGATGCCCAGGTCGATGCGCCGCGCGCGCAGGGCTTCGTATTGCTGGTAGGTGTTCATCTCCGAGAGGTCGATCCTGACCTGGGGCTGCTTGAGCCGTGCCTCGGCGATGACCCTGGGCAAAAACTCATACACCGCGCTGCCGACGAAGCTGATATTCACCGTGCCGATATCGCCCTCGGCAAAACGCCGTGCGGTCACGGCTGCCTGCTGGGCGCGCTCCAACAGGTTCTGCGCCTCGATGAAAAACGCCCGGCCGGCGGCGGTGAGGGCAACGCTGCGGGTGGTGCGGGTAAACAGCTCTACGCCGAGGTGATGCTCCAGTAATTGGATCTGTCGGCTGAGGGGCGGCTGGGTCATGTTCAGCCGTTCGGCGGCGCGGCGAAAATTCAGCTCGGTGGCCACGGTGGTGAAGCAGCGCAGTTGCGTCAGTTCGAACATTGATCTAATCCAGGTATCAATCGAATGCCAAGTTAGATTAGACGGGAACAATCCCCGGCGTCCATCATCGGTGCGTCCCTAAAAAAACAATGATTGGGAGTTGCCCTTGGATACCGTCCAGAATCCGCCCGACCCGAGCGTGCTTGCCCGCGCAGCCGCCAAGGTCAAGCGCCATGTACTGCCGTTGTTCGTGGTGATGTTCATCGTCAATTACATCGACCGGGTCAATATCGGCTTTGTGCGCAGCCATATGGAGACCGACCTGGGCATTGGCGCCGCCGCCTATGGCTTGGGTGCCGGGCTGTTCTTCATCGGTTACGCGATCTTCGAAGTGCCGTCCAATCTGCTGCTGCAGCGCTACGGCGCACGGGCCTGGTTGACGCGCATCATGTTCACCTGGGGCGCGGCTGCGATGGCCATGGCCTTTGTCCAAGGCGAAACCAGCTTTTATATCCTGCGCTTCGTGCTCGGCGCGGCCGAAGCCGGTTTTTTCCCCGGCATCATCTACTACTTCACCCAATGGTTGCCGGCCGCCGAGCGCGGCAAGGCGATGGCGATTTTCCTCAGCGGTTCGGCCATCGCCTCGGTGATTTCCGGGCCGGTGTCGGGGGCGTTGCTCAACGTCAGCGGCTTGAGCCTGCATGGCTGGCAGTGGATGTTCCTGATCGAGGGTTTTGCCTCCATCCTGTTGTGCGGGTTTGTGTGGTTCTGGTTGCAGTCCCACCCCCATCAGGCCAAGTGGCTCAGCGACGAAGAAAAACACGCGCTGGTGACGGCCATCGCGCTTGAGCAAACGGCCCGCGAAGCCACCCAGAGCGTGCGGCCGTCGATGTTCAAGCTGCTGGCCGACAAGCAGATCGCGCTGTTCTGCTTTATCTACTTTTCCATCGCCCTGACCATCTACGGCGCCACGTTCTGGTTGCCGAGCATGATCAAGAAAATGGGCAACCTGGGCGACTTCCAGGTGGGGTTGTTCAACTCGATCCCGTGGTTGATTTCCATCGTCGCCATGTATGGGTTCGCCGCCCTGGCGAGCAAGTGGAAACACCAGCAGGCGTGGGTGGCGCTGATGCTGGTGATCGCCGCCGTCGGCATGTTCATGTCCACCACTGGCGGGCCGGTGTTTGCGTTTGTCGCCATCTGTTTTGCCGCGATTGGCTTCAAGGCCGCTTCCGCGCTGTTCTGGCCGATCCCCCAGGGTTACCTGGATGCGCGCATCGCCGCGGCGGTGATTGCCTTGATCAATTCGGTCGGCAACCTCGGCGGTTTTGTTGCCCCCACCACCTTCGGCCTGCTGGAGCAGACCACCGGTTCGATTGAAGGCGGGCTGTACGGCCTGGCCGCGACCTCGCTGGTGGCCGCGGTGGTGGTGTTTTTTGCGCGCACCGCACCACGGCCCGGTGTGCCGCCCACCTCCAAACCGACTCATCATCATGCCTTGCGTCCAGGCCCACAGGGAGCCGCCTCTTGAAAATCGTCCGCGTTACCGTCACCCCCATCGCGTTTCGCGACCCGCCGCTGCTCAACGCCAGCGGTATCCACGAAGCCTTCGCGCTGCGCTCGATCATCGAAATCGAGAGCGACACCGGCTACATCGGCCTTGGCGAAAGCTACGGCGATGCCCCGGCGCTGGCGATCCAGCAACAGGTCAAGGATCAACTGATCGGCCTTGATCCGTTCAACCTCAACCAACTGCGCGCCATCGTGCAGGCCACCGTGGCGGCGCACAAACCCGCGAGCATTGCCGGCGCCGAACTGGCCCCCGGTTCCCATGCGAGCAAGGCAGTGAGCAATGCCTATTCGGCGTTTGAGGTGGCGTTTCTCGACCTGCAGGCGCACTCACTGAATGTGCCGCTGGTGGACCTGCTGGGCGGCGCGATCCGCGACCAGATCCCGTTCAGCGCCTACCTGTTCTTCAAGTACGCCGAGCACATCGACTCGCCCTATAAACCCGACAGTTGGGGCGAAGCCCTCAACGAAGTACAGATCGTCGCCCAGGCGCGGCGGATGATCGACACCTATGGCTTCAAAAGCATCAAGCTCAAGGCCGGTGCGCTGGACCCTGAGCATGAAGTGGCGTGCATCAAGGCCCTGAAAAAAGCCTTCCCCGGCGTGCCGCTGCGCATCGACCCGAATGGCAATTGGTCCCTGGAAACCTCGATCCGCATGGCCGAACTGCTCGGCGACGACCTGCAGTATTACGAAGACCCCACCCCCGGCCTGGAAGGCATGGCCGAGTTGCACACACGCACCGGCTTGCCCCTGGCGACCAACATGGTGGTCACCGATTTTGACGAGTTCCGCCGCAGCGTGGCCCTGAACAGCGTGCAGATCGTACTCGCCGACCATCACTACTGGGGCGGCCTGCGCGACACCCAGGTATTGGCGAAGATGTGCCAGACTTTTGGCCTGGGCGTGTCGATGCACTCCAACTCACACCTGGGCATCAGCCTGATGGCCATGGCCCACGTGGCCGCGTCGGTGCCCAACCTCGACTACGCCTGCGACACCCACTACCCCTGGCAAGAACCGGACGAAGAAGTGATCAAGGGCGGCAAGCTGCCGATTGTCGACGGCTGCGTGAAGATCACCCGCGCACCGGGGCTGGGCCTGGAACTGGACCCTGATCAACTGGGCAAGCTGCATGACCAATACCTCAGCTGCGGCATTCGCCAGCGCGACGACGTGAAGCAGATGCAGCGCTATCAACCGGATTGGAAGACCGTCAAACCGCGTTTCTGAAGCTGGTCGCTTCGTTTTGCCCGGTGACTTGCGTCACCGGGCTTTTTTTAGCTGAAATCTTCTTCGAAGTGCTCCTGTTCACCCCGTGTGTCGCTCTGGCGCCGCACCACCTCCATCTGCCGCAACTCCACCCGGCGGATTTTGCCGGAAATGGTCTTGGGCAACTCGCTGACAAACTCGATCCGCCGCACCCGCTTGTAGGACGCCAGATGCTCGCGGGCGAAGGCGAGGATGTGCGCGGCCAGTTCGGCGCTGCCCGGGGCGTCATGGGCCAGGATCAGGAACGCCTTGGGCACCGCCAGGCGCAACGGATCGGGGCTGGGCACCACGGCCACTTCCATCACCGCCGGGTGTTCGATCAGCGCGCTTTCCAGCTCGAAGGGGCTGATGCGGTAGTCGGAGGCCTTGAACACGTCGTCGGCGCGCCCGACAAAGGTGATGTAGCCGTCGGCGTCGATCTGCGCGGTGTCGCCGGTGCGGTAGTAGCCGTCGCGCATCACCTCGGCGGTTTTCTCCGGGCTGTCTTCGTAGCCGAGCATCAGGCCCAGTGGGCGCACCTCAAGGGGCAGGGCAACTTCACCCTCGGTGCCCGGCACGCCGTCGGCGTCCAGCAGGGCCACCTGGTAGCCCGGCAACGGGCGGCCCATGGAGCCTGGCTTGAGCACCTGGCCCGGCGTATTGCCCACCAACGCGGTGGTTTCCGACTGGCCGAAGCCGTCGCGCAGCGGCAGGCCCCAGGCCTGTTGGATCTGCTCGATGATCTCCGGGTTCAGCGGTTCACCGGCGCCCACCAGTTCGCGCAGGTTCAGGCGCGATTTGTAGCTGGCCAGGTCTTCCTGGATCAGCATGCGCCACACCGTGGGCGGGGCACACAGGCTGGTCACCCGGTATTTCTCCAGCGCGCCGAGCAACGCCTGGGCACTGAACCGCGCGACGTTATGGATAAAGATGCAGGCGCCGGCATTCCACGGTGCGAACAGGCAGCTCCAGGCATGCTTGGCCCAGCCCGGCGAGGAGATGTTCAGGTGCAGGTCGCCGGGTTGCAGGCCGATCCAGTACAGGGTCGACAGATGGCCGACCGGATAGCTCTGGTGGCTGTGCAGCACCATCTTCGGTTTTGAGGTGGTGCCAGAGGTGAAATACAGCAGCATCGGGTCCGTGGCCAAGGTACGGCCCTCGGCCTCGAACCGCTCGGGGTATTCAAAGGCGGCGCTGTGCGCGACCCAGCCAGTCGGCGCCGCTCCCACGCATACGCGGCTGCAACCTTCGCCCAGGCCCTCGAACTTGCCGACATGCGCCGCGCCGACCACCAGGTGGCGGACCTGGCCCCGCTCGATGCGGTCGTGCAGGTCAACCGGGTTGAGCAGGGCGGTGGCGGGGATCACCACCGCGCCGAGCTTGAAGGCCGCCAGCATGGTTTCCCACAGCGCCACATCGTTGCCGAGCATCAGCAGCACGCGCTCGCCACGCCGCACACCGAGGGCGCGCAGGTGGTTAGCGACCTGGTTGGAGCGCGCGGCCAGTTGCTGGAAGCTGTAGCGCTGCTCGCTGCCGTCCTCTTCGACGATCCACAGCGCGTCGGCGGCATTGCCCTCGGCCATGGCATCGAAGTAGTCCAGGGCCCAGTTGAAGGCGTCCAGTTGCGGCCAACGAAAGTCACGGGCGGCGGTGGCGTAGTCGGTACGGTGCGCGAGCAGAAAATCCCGGGCAGCCAGGAAGGACTGGGTCATGGTCGGTGTCCTTAATTATTGTTGTGGGGACTGGCCCTTCGGGTGCACCGAGAGGCTGGACCGAGTATAGGCACGCATAAATAAGAGCAAAACGCTCAAAAACACCGGAGCGTTGTGCAAAAAAGTCATGGGTGATAAGGGCTGGCGAGTGGTGATTGACGGGTTATACGTAAAAGTCCAGTATGGAATTATAAGTACAAAAGATCCCGCTCCAGCTTTTTCTTCACGCTTGCCAAAACCAATAACAACTCGCGAGACACGACCATGAAGAAACTCCCCCTCATCACCGCCCTGGCCTTGGGCCTGATCGCCTCCAGCCACCTGCTGGCCGCCGAGAAAACCCTGCGTATCGGCATCGAAGCGGCTTACCCACCGTTTGCGTCCAAGACCGAAGAGGGCAAGATCGTCGGCTTCGACTACGACATCGGCAATGCGCTGTGTGCGCAGATGAAGGTCAAGTGTGTGTGGGTCGAAGGTGAATTCGACGGCCTGATTCCTTCCCTCAAAGTGAAGAAAATCGACATGGCCTTGTCGTCCATGACCATCAATGACGATCGCAAGAAGTCGGTGGATTTCTCCCACAAGTACTACTTCACCTCCTCGCGCCTGGTGATGAGGGACGGTGCCGTGGTGGATGACCAGTACGCCAGCCTCAAGGGCAAGACCGTGGGTGTGCAGCGCGCCACCACCACCGACCGTTACGCCACCGAGGTGTTCGAACCCAAGGGCATCAACGTCAAGCGCTACAGCAATAACGAAGAGATCTACATGGACCTGGCGGCAGGCCGGCTGGATGCAATTTTTGCCGACACCATTCCCTTGAATGACTTTTTGCAGATGCCTCGGGGCAAGGGCTACGGGTTTGTCGGCCCGGAACTCAAGGACCCGAAATACGTGGGCGAGGGCGCCGGGATCGCGGTGCGCAAGGGCAATACCGCGCTGGTCAGCGAACTGAACAGCGCCATCGACGGCATTCGTGCCAGTGGGGAATACCAGAAGATTTCACAGCAGTACTTCAAGGCCGACATCTACGGCGATTGAGCATCATACGCGGGCAAAATGTGGTGGGAGAGGGCAAGCCCTAATGCCAGTCAGTTAAGCGTACATCGCCTCCTACAAAAAGCCTTAACTGACTGGCATTGAGGCAAGCCCTCCCACATTTGATCAGCCCCTGAGCTCCTTCAAATGCTTGTAGACCGTAGCCCGCCCCATGCCCAGCACATTGGCCACATAGTTCGAGGCGCTCTTGCCCTTGAACGCGCCTTCGGCATGCAGCGCCAGTACCAGCTCACGCTTGTGGTCACGGGTGAGCAGGTTCAGGCTCAGCTGGCGCTCGCGCATCCAGGCATGCAGGAACGTGTTGATACGCTCCTGCCAGTCATCGCGAAACAGCGAGTCCGGTTGCGGGATCAGCTTGCTCGGCGACAGGAACAGGTCCAGCGCCGCCTTGGCGTTTTCGAACAGTGAGATATTCAGGTTGATGCACAGCACTGCCAGCCGGCGCCCTGTGTGGTCATGCAACACGGTGCTCAGGCTGCGGATTTTCTGGCCATCCCAATTGAGCTTTTCGTAGGGGCCGATATTCACGTCGCTGACGTCGGCGCTGAGCATGTCCTCCAGCGCCGAGTCGTCGCCAATGCCCCTTTTGGACAGGTTATTGGCGATGTAATCGACTTTTTGCGTGCGCAGGTCATGCAGCACCACTTCAGCGTGGGGGAAGAACAGCGTGGCGATTGCATCGGCAATCGCACGGAAATTCTGCATGACTTTTTTGTGTTCGGCGCTGTTCATCAATGGGGCTCCAGGCGGGCGAGGGAGAGCATACCAGCGTCGAGGCCGAACCGTGTCAGTGGTTCCGGCAACGCTTCACCGCGCACCAGCGCTGCACTGGCCTGGCCCATGGCGGGCGATGTCTGGATCCCATAACCGCCTTGCGCCGCCACCCAGAACAGGCCGGGTACCTGTGGGTCGAAGCCGCTGAGCAAATCACCATCGTGCACAAAACTGCGCAGGCCGGCCCAGGTGCGCGTCGGGCGGCGGATAGTCAGGGTGGTGGCTTCTTCTATCTGATAGATGCCCATGGCGATGTCCAGCTCTTCGGGCTGTACATCCTGGGGCTCCACCGGGTCGGCATTGGCCGGCGAGCCGAGGAACATGCCGGCGTCGGGTTTCATGTAGAAGGCTTCGTCGAGGGCCACCAGCATCGGCCAGGCGTGGCTGTCCACGCCTTCGGGGCCGGCGAAGATAAATGCCGAGCGCCGCTTGGGTTGCAGGCCGATGGACGCGGCGCCCGCCAGCCCGCCGATATGATCGGCCCAGGCGCCAGCGGCGTTGATAATGATCGGCGCGGTGTAGGTCCCGTCCTGGGTGTTTACGTGCCAGAGGCCCGCGCTGTCACGGCTCAAGCCCAGTACATGGCTGTCGGTACGCACTTCGCCCTGATTGCGTCGGATACCGCGCAAATAGCCCTGGTGCAGGGCGTCGGTGTCGATGTCGCTGGCGGTCGGGTCATACAGCGCGCCATGGACTTTTTCCCGGCGCAGGATCGGCAGGCGCGCGCAGGCTTCATCCGCCGTGAGCCGTTCGACCTGGGGCACCGTGGCCTTGGCGCTCAGGTACTGGGCCTGCAATTCGGCGGCGTCGCCGTTGAAGTCCACGGTCATTTCGCCGCGTGGCGTCAGCAGCGGGTGCTCGCAGAAACCCGGCGGCGGGTTATCGAAAAACGCGCGGCTGGCCTGGGTCAACGCGCGCACCTGCGGGGTGCCATAGGCCGCCGTGTAGAGCGCCGCCGAGCGTCCGGTGGAGTGATAGGCTGGGTGGGATTCACGCTCCAGCACCAGCACCTTGCCATGGGGCGACAACCAGAAACCCGTGGACGCGCCGGCAATGCCGCCGCCGATGATGATGAAGTCGGCATGGCTCATAACAGTCTCCAGAGGGCATTGGCCAGGGCGATGTCTTCCAGGCCCAGGCCGATGGAACGGAAAAATACGTGGCGGTCATAGGCCGGGCGCTGTACCTGTTCACTGAGCAGTTCGGGCAGGTCGCCGACGATCGCGTTTTTGTCCCAGCCGTGCTGTTCAGCGGCGATCAGCATCTCGCCGGCCGAGCCGGGGGTGGTCTGGCGATAGTCGCAGAACACCTGCATGGCGTTGAGGCTCTGGGGCGGCACTTCATGGGCACGCGGGGCGTTGGTGCTGATCGAGGTGATCAGCGCCGGCTTGCTCAAGCGCGACGGGTCGATCACCGGGCCGGCCGATGAGGTGCACAGCAGGATCACATCGGCGTCGGCCACCGCCGCATCGCAGCTGTTGGCGATGCTCAAACGTGGATCCAGGCGTTTGATGGCGTCGGTATTGGCAGTGGCCAGGCGTGGCGAAAACAGGCTGATGCCCTGCCAGTCCCGCAGATTCTTCACGTAATGCAAATGTGCCAGCGCGACCTTGCCGCTGCCGATGATCGCCAGGCGCCGTGCCACCTGCGGGGCCAGCGCCTCCACCGCCAGCGCAGTGGTCGCGGCGGTGCGCGCGGTGGTCAACTCGGCGGCATCGCACAGCAACAGGGGCTCGCCGGTTTGCATCGACATCAACAGCGTCCAGGCCGTTACCAGCGGCCCTTGCTCGCGCACGATATACGGCGAGGTCTTGACCCCGTACACCCCCTCTTCAGCCAGCACGCCCAGGTAATTGATGAAGTCGCCGGCGTCGTGGGGGAACGCCACTAATTGCTGCGCCGGTTGCACCGCGTGCCCGGCGGCCAGGGCGCGAAACAGCGTGTGCAGGATCTGCGGTACATCGACTTGGGCGAGCAGTTCACGGGCCTGGGCCTGGTTGATTACATGGGGCGCGCTGGACATGGATATCTCCGATATCTGAACTTATTTGTCCATTATGGACTTTTAGTTCCGTTGGGCAAGCTAAAAACCTCAGCCCTCGAAGCGGAATCCCGTCGATAACTTTTCCTTCAAATACCCCACCAACGCACTCACCGACTTCGGCACATGGGGCGAATACGGCCGAATCAGGTAGATCTCATCGGCAAACGCGCCCTTGAGTGTCCAGCCCTTGAGCACCTGTACCAGCTTGCCGCTGGCCAGCGCAGCGTGGGCGCTGAAGTCCGGGAGCAGGGCGATGCCCAGGTGGTTGAGCGCCGAATCACGCAGGGCTTCGCTGTTGTTGGTGGCGAAGCTGCCGGCGATGGGCACGGTGAGGCGTTCGACCTTTTTGCTGCCGCGCTCGAAGGTCCATGCGGGCTGGTCGGTGCCGCGCGGGTAGAACAGGCAGTTGTGCGCCGACAGGTCGCCGGGTTCGCGGGGTTCGCCGTGGCGTTGCAGGTAATCGCGGCTGGCGACCAGCACCGAACCGGTGTCGCACAGCTTCCAGGCCACATGGGTTTCCGGCACCTGGAAGCCGTGGCGCACAGCGAGGTCGTAGCCTTCGGCCGCCAGGGAGCTCAGGGCATCCGAGACATCCAGCTGGATACGCACCTGCGGGTACTGCTGCAGGAACTCCGCCAAGTGCGGCACCAGCTGTTGCCGGGCAAATGCCACGGGGGCGGTCAAGCGCACCAGGCCACGAATCTCCCCGGCGGAATCGCGCACCGACGAGAAGCTGCGCGCGATTTGCTCATAGGCACCGCGCACTTCACGGGTCAGCGACAACCCGGCATCGGTCAACCGCACACTGCGCGTGGTACGGGTCACCAGCCGTGTGCCGGTGGCTTTCTCGAGGTCGGAAATGCGCTGGCTGACCGCGGATTTACTCACCCCCAGGCGCGCAGCGGCGGCGGTGTAGGTGCCGTGTTCCTCCAGCACTGAGAGCCAGTGAATGTGGGTCCACAGCCCTTCGATCTCGGATTTTTCCATGGGCTTATTGTTCGCTTATAAGGACAATCAGTTCTTGATTCTGCTCTGGTTTGGAACAAACCGAAAGCCTATCGTGTGTCCCAACGCAACCCACCTGGATCGACTGCCATGACTACAACCATCGAGCACTACATCAACGACCAGCGCGTCAGCCGCGATGATCGCTATCAGGACGTCTACAACCCGGCCACCGGCGAAATCACCGGCCGCGTTGCCCTGGCCAGCAGCCAGACCGTGTCCGAAGCCGTCGCCGCTGCACAGGCCGCTTTTGCCGGTTGGGCCGACACCCCGCCTATCCGTCGCGCCCGCGTGCTGTTCGAATACCTGCACCTGCTGCGTGAGCGCAAGGACGACCTGGCGCGCATCATCGTCGCCGAACACGGCAAGGTCTTCACCGATGCCCAGGGCGAAGTCGACCGTGGCATCGACATTCTCGAATTCGCCTGCGGCATCCCCAACCTGCTCAAGGGCGAGCATTCCGACCAGGTCTCCCGTGGCATGGACAACTGGACGATGCGCCAACCCCTGGGCGTCGTGGCCGGTGTCACGCCGTTCAACTTCCCGGTGATGGTGCCGATGTGGATGTACCCGATCGCCATTGCGGCGGGCAACACCTTCATCCTCAAGCCAAGCCCGACCGACCCAAGTGCTTCGCTGTTCATGGCTGAACTGCTGCGTGAAGCCGGCCTGCCCAAAGGCGTATTCAACGTGGTGCAGGGCGACAAGGAATCGGTGGACGCGCTGATCGCGCACCCGGACGTCAAGGCCGTGAGCTTCGTCGGCTCCACGCCGATTGCGCAGTACATCTACGAAACCGGTGCGCGCAACGGCAAGCGTGTGCAAGGCCTGGGCGGTGCGAAGAACCACATGGTGGTGATGCCGGACGCGGATATCGAAAAAACCGTCGATGCCTTGATGGGCGCCGCCTACGGCAGTGCCGGCGAACGCTGCATGGCCATTTCCGTAGCGGTGCTGGTCGGCGATGTCGGTGACAAGGTCATCGCCGCCCTGACCGAACGCGCCAGGCATCTGCGCATCACCGACGGCCGCGACCTCAAGGCCGAGATGGGCCCGATTGTGTCCCGCGCCGCACTGGAGCGCATCAGCGGCTACATCGAACAAGGCGTGCAGGCCGGCGCGCAACTGCTGCTCGACGGACGTGACTATGTACCCACCGAGGCTGGCCTGGAAAACGGCTTCTGGCTCGGCGCGACCCTATTCGACCACGTGACCCAGGAGATGAGCATCTACCGCGAAGAAATTTTCGGCCCGGTACTGGCCTGCGTGCGCGTGAATGACTTCGCCGAGGCGGTGAAGCTGGTCAACGACCACGAATTCGGCAACGGCGTCAGCTGCTTTACCCGCGACGGCAACATTGCCCGCGAGTTTGCCCGGCGTATCGAAGTGGGCATGGTCGGCATCAACGTGCCGATCCCGGTGCCGATGGCCTGGCACGGGTTTGGTGGCTGGAAGAAGAGCCTGTTCGGCGACATGCATGCCTACGGCACTGAGGGTGTGCGCTTCTACACCAAGCAGAAATCGATCATGCAGCGCTGGTCGGAGAGCATCGAGCAGGGTGCGGAGTTTGCGATGCCGGTGTCCAAATAACGGCCAAAAGAACACAGCGGAACCCTGTGGGAGGGGGCTTGCCAGTCAGTTAAGGAAAAACACTGTAACTGTGGTGAGCGGGCTTGCTGTGGTGAGCGGGCTTGTCCCGCGCTGGGCTGCGAAGCAGCCCCAATCAGGCTCCCTGTGTTCTGTCAGGTAAACCGCAGTGCCTGGTTTTGGGTCTGCTTCGCAGCCCAGCGCGGGGCAAGCCCGCTCACCACAATAAGCTTGCGCAGGCTCACCCGATAACCCATTCGAGATTGCACCTCCACGCGCCCACGTGATCTGGGGACTACTCCTAACCTGTGGTGAGCGGGCTTGCCCCGCGCTGGGCTGCGAAGCAGCCCCAATCAGGCTCCCTGTGTTCTGTCAGGAAAACCGCAGCGCCTGGTTTTGGGTCTGCTTCGCAGCCCAGCGCGGGACAAGCCCGCTCACCACAGCAAGCCCGCTCGCCACTGGTTACTGTTTGCCCGTTCTATCTCTCAACTGATCAGCATTAGGGCAAGCCCCCTCCCACTTTTGGTTGTTTTTCACTTGAGGGTTGACGGCCAGGCGAATGACGAATACTGTACATAAACACAGTGTTTAAGCGCTGATCAACCAGGATGGCAACATCAGCCACGCCAAACACTGTGTGCAAGTTAATGGATTAACTTAATGCACAGGCTCGTTATACCGAGCCGTTTGATTGATAGAGAGGGAACTCATGTCCTATCCAGAAAGCAAACTCACCGGCTTGACCGGTTTCGCCCTCGCGGCAAAAGTCACTGGCGGCTGGTCCGGTCCTGTGGTCAGTATCACCACCCTGGATCAACTCAAGGCCAATATTGGCGACACCACCCCACGGGTATTGGTGATCAACAGTAATATCTCGGCGTCGAGCCTGACCAAAGTCAACTTGGGCGCCAACAAGACCCTGATCGGTTCGTTCCAGAACCGCACGTTGGAGAATATTCACCTGCGTGCAACCGCGCAGTCGCAGAACATTATTCTGCAGAATATTATCTTCAAGCATTCGGCGAGCATTAAGGCCAATGACGATATTCAGGTCTACCTGAACTACGGCAGCAAGTACTGGATTGACCATTGCTCGTTTGTCGGTCACAGCTGGTCCACCACTGACGGCAGTGAAGATAAACTGCTGTATATCGGTGAAAAAGCCGATTATGCCACCATCAGCAACTGCTTCTTTGGCAGCCACAAGTACGGGCTGATCTTCGGTCACCCGGCGGATGATAATAAGGTAGAGTTCAACGGTTATCCGCGCCTGACGTTGTGCCATAACCGCTTCGACAATATGGAAGTGCGCGCACCCGGCTTGATGCGCTATGGTTATTTCCATGTGTATAACAACTACATCAATAACTTCCACCTCGGTTTTACCTTGGCGCAGAACGCCAATATCCTGTCTGAAAGTAACTATTTTGGCGAGGGCAGCCAAAACAAAGGCATGTTGGATGACAAAGGCACCGGGACGTTCACGGATACAAACAGTGTGCCGCCGATCACCAACCAGAAGTCGCCCAAAGCACAATGGACGGCCAGTTCCAACTACGCCTATACCTTGAAGACGGCGGCGCAAGCCAAGGACTTCACACAGAAGAATGCCGGTGCCCAGGCTGCGGCGCTGGTATTCGGTAGTTGAGTAGCTAGCTTTCTACTGAGCTGTCATTTATTGCAAGTGCCACTGTATTTATATCAAGGATATAAATACAGTGATGGCCTTTGTCATATAAATAATTCTTCATGTTGCGATAAGCAAGTGCCCATGTTAAACCTTGGTGCGCACTTGCAGAGCCAACTATCTCTTGCTCTTTCAGTCAGTATTAAGTTGCTGGCTGTTCGGTGCTATTTAATCTTCGCTTGTCACTTAAGCGTCAGCAAAAGGACATCATCATGAAACATGCGAATTACGCACCCACTCGCTGGACACGGGCCGATGCGCTGAAAGTTAATGAAAATGACCCGACGACGACACAGCCGTTAGTGAGTCCTGACTTTCCTGTCATGAGTGACACGGTCTTTATCTGGGACACCATGCCCTTGCGTGAACTGGATGGCACGGTGGTATCGGTGAATGGCTGGTCAGTAATCTTCACCCTGACCGCCGACCGTCGCCCCCATGATCCACAATTCATCAATGCCGATGGCCGTTACGACATCAAGCGCGATTGGGAAGACCGTCATGGTCATGCGCGGATCTGCTACTGGTATTCGCGCACCGGCAAGGACTGGATCTTCGGCGGCCGTGTCATGGCCGAAGGGGTTTCGCCGACCACCCGTGAATGGGCGGGCACGCCGATCCTGTTGAATAACAACGGTGACATCGACCTGTACTACACCTGCGTCACGCCGGGTGCCACGATTGCCAAAGTCCGGGGCCAGGTCATTACGTCGGACACCGGTGTCACCCTCCAGGGCTTTGATCAGGTCAAGTCGTTGTTCGACGCCGACGGCACCTATTATCAAACCGAAGCGCAGAATGCGACCTGGAACTTTCGCGATCCCAGCCCCTTTATCGATCCCGTCGATGGCAAGTTGTACATGGTGTTCGAAGGCAATGTCGCCGGCGAGCGCGGCACTCACGAAGTGGGCCCGAACGAGCTGGGCCTGGTGCCGCCGGGGCACGAGGACGTGGGCGGTGCCCGCTACCAGGTGGGCTGCATCGGCATCGCCGTGGCCAAGGACCTCAACGGTGACGAGTGGGAAATCCTGCCGCCACTGGTCACGGCCGTTGGCGTGAACGACCAAACCGAACGGCCGCACTATGTGTTCCAGGACAACAAGTACTACCTGTTCACCATCAGCCACAAGTTCACCTATGCCGATGGCGTGACGGGGCCGGATGGCGTCTATGGGTTTGTCAGCGATCATCTGTTCGGGCCCTATACGCCGATGAACGCGTCCGGGCTGGTCCTCGGCAATCCGCCGTCGCAGCCGTTCCAGACGTATTCCCACTGCGTGATGCCCAACGGCCTGGTGACGTCGTTTATCGACAGCGTGCCCACCACCGGCGATGACTATCGCATCGGCGGCACCGAGGCGCCGACGGTCAGGATCGTGTTGAAGGGCGCTCGCTCGTTTGTGCAGGAGGCTTATGACTATGGCTATATTCCGGCGATGCGGGATGTGGTGTTGAGCCAGTGACCGCAGTGCAAAACCCAGCCTGATTTCATCAGGTAGGTGGGAGGGGGCTTGCCCCCTCCCACTTTTTTTGACCGCATTTCAGCCTGCCTTCAAGGCTCAAGTCCTCGCCCACCTGGCCGATACAGGCACTAGCAGCACGAGTGATCCCGAGCTCGTAGGTGCACGCCTGGTCGTCGCTCAGGTCAACGAATAAAAATCAAAAGGGGTGGCCATGACCATATTGCAGCGTGTGATCGGCGGGTTTGCGGTGTTGGTGCTGTTACTGCTAGTCATGGCGGGGATCAGTTATCAGAACACCCAGTCCATCAGCAGTCGCTTGAACATTATCACCGGCGAGTCGGCACCCTTGAGCCGGGCCGCCAGTGAGCTATACGTGCACATCCTGCGCGCCAACCAGGCGTTGCTGGCCCTTCAGATCAGCACCGACCCCAAGCAGATCGAGGACGGCAAGCGACCGTTCACCGAGAGCATCGCCCAGTTCAATCAATTGCTCGACAGCACCGTTGCCTATACGGGCGAGCATGAGGCGCTGCGCGCGAACCTGGCGCAGCAGCGCCAACAGGTCGCGGCCTACGCCGAGCAGGCGCAGGCGTTGATGACCTCCCACGTGCAACACGTGCAGCAATTGGCGCTGACGCGGCAACTGCAAGGCTACAGCAGTGCACAGGCGATACAGCTGACCAGCTATCTGCGCGATTACATTGCCCATGCACGCAGTGTCGGCGAACCGCAACAGGTGGCCGCAGCGGAAAAGCTGCTGTTGGAGGTCAACAAATCCTACGATGGCTTCGCGGCTCATACCGTCACGCCGGCCATTGATAAATTACAGCGTGTGCTCAATCTCCAGGACGAAGTGATCAGCACCCGGGCCCAGGCCCTGGCGGCGATTGACCCCAGGGTCGGGCGGATTGCCGGCGTCATGGTCAATCGCCTGCTGAGTGACCTGACCGCCCCTGACGGCCTGTTCCAGGCTTATCAGGTGGAGGCAAAACTGGCCGCGCAGGTGCAGCAGCAACGCAGTGCGGTTGACGCGGCGCTGAAAGCCACCCTGGACAGGATTGGCGAGTTCGGCAGCCAGTCCCTGGAGGTCGCCAACCAGGCCAGCCAGTCGGCCAATGCGACCATCGGCACCAGCCGCAGCTTGCTGTTGATCGCGTGTGTGCTGGCGGTGCTGGCGGCGGTGGCGATTGGTACCTGGGTCGCCTTCAGCCTGCGGCGTCCGCTGGCGGCGTTTCGCGAAGTCCTCAAGACGCTTACTGCGGGAGACATGCGGGTCAGTTTCGATGTCAGCCGTAAAGACGAGTTCGGTGAGTTGGGCGGTTACCTGAACGAACTGACCACGGCCCTGCGCAAAACCTTCCGTGAATTGATCGGCTCTGCCGATGCGCTGGCCGTTACCGCGGGCAGCAACGCCCTGAACAGCGAGCAGACCACCCGGGTGGTGGATGAACAGAAGGACCGCTTGCAATCGGCGGCTTCGGCCATGACGCAGATGGAAAGCACGGTCGAAGAGGTGGCCCGGCGTGCGCAGGACACCCGCCAGGCCGTGGACGACACGAGTGAACTTACGCACAAGGTGCAGGCGCGTGTGGCCGAGACCATCGTCAACATCCGCCAGCAGGCCGACCAGGTGAACAAGGCCACGCAGGTGACCGATGAGTTGCAGAAGTACGGACAGAATATCGAGGGCATTGTTGTCGCCATTCGCACCATTGCGGAACAGACCAACCTGCTCGCCCTGAATGCGGCGATCGAAGCGGCCCGTGCCGGCGAGCAGGGACGCGGTTTTGCGGTGGTGGCCGATGAAGTGCGCTCCCTGGCCAGCCGTACCCAGACCTCGACCAGCGAAATCCAGGACATGATCGGGCTCATGCAGGAAAAGATTCACTCGGTGGTGCACGTGATGAACGAAAGCCAGGCGCAGTCCACCCAGTGCGTGTCCCTGGCCTCGGGCGCGGGTGACTTGCTGCTGTCGATGAGCGACTCGGTCGACAGTATCCGCGACATGAATATCCAGATCGCCGCCGCCACCGAGGAGCAGAGCGCCACGGTGCAGGAAACCAGTCGGATGGTCATCCAGATCAACGATTCGGCCCAGCAGACGGCAGACGGCGCCGAGCAGTCCGCCATCAGCAGCCACGAGCTGTCGGACATGGCCAAGGTGCAGCGCGAGCTGCTCCATCATTTCAGCGTTTGAGCCGCGGGAGTCAGAACATGAAAGCATGGTTAATCCTCGCCTTGGGGGCGACGCTGTTCATTCCGGGCCCAGCCCAGGCCGCCACGCCCTTGCTGGGTGTAGGCATGGCAAAGTACGACGATAACTTCCAGACCCTGCTGCGCAACGGGGTGCAGCAACAGGCCAGCGTCATGAACGCAGACATCTTTATGGAGAACGGGCAGGACAGCGTCGATTTGCAGATGCGCCAATTCCGCAACCTGGTCAATTCCAAGGTGGATGCGATCATCGTCGCGATGGTCGACGGCAAAAGTGCGGCGCAGATGATGCAGCTGGCCTCGGATGCAAAGATCCCGCTGGTGTTCGTCAACCGCAACCCGAACCCGCAAAAGTGGCCGGCGCAGACCGCGTTTGTCGGCTCCAACGAGCTGGAGTCGGGTACTTTGCAGATGGAAGAGCTGGCGCGCCGCGCCGGTTACAAGGGCAACGTGGTGATTCTGGTGGGCGACCCCGCCAACGCGTCCTCCTTGATGCGCACCGAGGACGTGGAAAAAGTCGTCGCCAAATACCCCGATATGAAAGTCGTACAGAAAAAAGTCGGTAACTGGGAGCGTAGCCAGGCCGCCACGATTGTCATTGACTGGGTCAAGCAGGGCGTCGATTTTTCGATCATCGCGGCCAATAACGATGAAATGGCGATCGGCGCGATCATGGGGCTGGAAAAGGCCGGCAAGCAGGCCAAGGACTACTGGGTCGGCGGCATCGACGGCACACCGGACGGCTTGAAATTGATGGCTGAGGGCAAGATGGCGGTCAGCGTGTTCCAGGATGCCGCCGGCCAGGCCGGCGGCGCAGTGGACACCGCACTGCGCCTGGTACGCGGCGAGGTGCTGGAGTCGGCGGTGGTCTGGGTGCCGTTCAAGTTGATTACGCCTGAGAATCGCCAGGCGTTTGAATAGCACTGAGCACCTCGATCCAACCTTGGAATGCAGTCAAATGTGCTCAGGCAGGGGTATTGGTGAGCTTGGCATGGTACTGACCGATCATGCGAACCACCCGCCTGGCAATCAGAACACCCACCACAGGCGCGAGTGCAAACACCCCAAACAGCCACACCGCAGCGCTTGCGGTGCCTTCGACACCGCCGGGTTCAGTGAGGCCGGCGACGTTCGCGACCATGCCCGCCAGTGCCGCGCCAAACGCGGTAGCGAACAGCTGCACGGTGGTAATCGACGCGCTGGCAAGGTCCTGCTCACCGGCCGGCGCCACCTGGAACACCCGGGTCAGCAAGTGCGGCCAAGCCAGCCCCACGCCCAACCCAATCAGGATAAGCGCCAGGCAGATCGGTGTGAGCGTCTGCCCGCTGCCGTTGCTTTCGACGGGCATCAAGATGGCCAGCGCCACCATGCCCACCACGCCCAGGATCGGCCCGGCCAGGATCGCCCGTCGAATGTTGCTGCCCGTCACACCCGCGCTGGCGATTGACCCCAGCGTCCAGCCAGCCGCCATCAATGCCGCCAGATAACCGGCCACCAGCGGCGACTGGTGGTGCAGGACTTGAAGAAACAGCGGCACGAAGATTTCGCCACTGGTCACGGCCACCGCCAGCAATGACATCGTCGCGTACAGCGCGCCGAGCGCAGTGGTGATCCGAAACGCTCCGGCGGGCAACAGTCGATGGCGGGCGCGGCTTTCCGTGACGATCAGCAGCGCGGTAAACACCGCCGCCACGGCCAGCCCCAGCAGGTTCAGGGGCAGGGTGGACGAGACACTGCCGGCCGACACCGCCAGTACCGCCGCCGTCAGCAGCACCAGTTGGGCGAGTGGCAACGGGGTCGGCGCAGCGCTCTCGGTGCTGCGCCTGGGCAGGACCGCCGCCGCCAGCACCGCGAATAACCCGGCCACCGGAATCAACGACCAGAACGCCGCGCGCCATATGCCCAGCTCGGCAAACACTCCGCCCACCGCTGGCCCGACCAGCGTCGCCACGCCCCACATCCCCGACACCAACGCCATCGCGCGCGGCCACAGGCTTTCATCGAACACCAACCGAATCATCGCGTAGGACAGCGCGAACAAGAACCCACCACCCAGTCCCTGCACCAACCGCCCCACGAGCATCACCGGCATGGACGGCGCAAACGCACAGGCCAAGGCCCCGCCGGCGAACACCAGGCTGGCGACCAGGTACGCCGCACGCGGCCCGAGGCTGCCAAGCAGGCGCGCCGACAATGCCGAGCCGAGGATCGAGGCGGCGACAAATAACGTGGTGTTCCATGCGTAGTAGTCGATGCCGCCGATGTCCTGGACCACTGACGGCAGAATCGTGGTGGCGATGTACACGTTGATCGCATGCAGCACCACGCCGCCTGCCAGTGCGAGCGAACGTACGCCGTTGGCACCGGACAACAGCGCGGCCCAGTTGGAGGGGGAGGGTTGAGGTGTGTCCATGCAGGCTCCGATTCAAAGGACTGAAGGCTTGCCAAGGCAAGCCGACACCCTTTATAAAACCTCATGTTTAGATGAGGTCAAGAGCTGGATGGAAGCGAAAATCGATGTGCGCATCCCCCTCGGCGTGGGCGAATTGGCCCGCCGCAGCGGCGTGACCGTGGCCACGGTGCATTTCTACGAAGCCAAGGGGTTGATTCACGCACAACGCAGCGCGGGCAATCAGCGTCGTTATCAGCGTGATGTACTGCGCCGAATTGCGGTGATCAAGGTCGCGCAGCGCGCGGGCATTCCGTTGGCGACTATCAAGGACGCGTTGGACGAACTGCCTTCAGGACGGCCATTGACGGCCAAGGATTGGACCCAACTCTCCACACGCTGGCGCGACCTGTTGAGTGAGCGTATCAACAGCCTCACTCAACTGCGCGACCAACTCGATGGCTGTATCGGCTGTGGATGCCTGTCCCTGGATGATTGCCCGTTGCGCAATCCGGGGGATCAGTTGGGGCGGCTGGGGGATGGGGCCGTGTTGCTCGGGAAGTGAGGCAGTCAGCGCCGACCCGTGCGCGTACTCACATCCACCCACACCGCCAACACCAGGATGCTGCCCTTCACAATCATCTGCCAGTAACTGTCCACGTCCAGCATCGACATGCCGTTATCCAGGCTGGTAATCACCAATGCCCCGAGCAAAGCGCCATACACCGTGCCCGAGCCGCCGCGCATCGACGTACCACCAATAAAGCACGCAGCGATGGCATCCAACTCGCCCATATTGCCCGCTGACGGTGAGCCCGCCGCGAGACGCGCAGTATTGACCAGGCCGGCGAGGGCGCACATCACGCCCATGATGCCGAAGATCCACAGTTTCACCGCCTGCACGTTGATGCCTGACAGGCGCGTGGCTTCCATGTTGCTGCCCACCGCGTAGACGCGGCGGCCGAACACGGTCTGGCTGGTGACGTAGCTGAACACGCCGAGCAGCACCAGCAACAGCAGCACCGGTACGGGGATGCCGTCGTAGCTGTTGAGGGTGGTGACAAACCCGGCGAGCACCGCGCCGATCACCCCCACGCGCAGCACATCGCGCATCAGGGCGTGCGGTGCCAAGCCATGCAGCGCGCGGTTGCGCCGTTGTCTCCAGGTCAAAAACAGAGTCAGGGCAAACAGCAAGACCCCAAGGCCAACCCCCACCGAATGCGGCAAATACCCCTGGCCTACATACACCAGCGACGGCGACACCGGCGCGATGGTGGTGCCGCCGGTGATCCCCAGCAGGATCCCGCGAAACGCCAGCATGCCGCCGAGGCCAACGATAAACGACGGAATGCGCAGGTAAGCGGTCATGTAGCCGTTGGCCAAACCGATCATCAAGCCGCACAACGCCACCAGGCTGAGGTTGGCCAGCAGCGGAATGTGATAGACCACATCCAGGATCGCTGCGAGCCCGCCCAACAGTCCCAGCAACGAACCCACCGACAAATCGATCTCACCGCTGATGATCACCAGCACCATGCCGCACGCCAGGATGCCGGTGATCGACATCTGCCGCAGCAGGTTGGACAGGTTGCGCGGGGTGAGGAAACCGCCCTCGGTCTGCCAGCTGAAAAACAGCCAGATAAACGCCACGGCGATCACCAGTGCGAGCATTTTGTAGCGAGTGAACAGCTGTTTGACCTGATTCATCTACGCGGTTTTCCGATTGTTATTGTTTTGGCTGAGCGCGGCGGCGAGCACCTGTTCCTGGGTGAGCCCCTCGTTGATGAAGTCGCCACGCAACTGGCCGTCACCGATGACCAGCACGCGGTTGGACACGCCGAGCACTTCGGCCAATTCCGAGGAAACCATGATAATCGACACGCCTTCTGCCGCCAGCGCGCCCATCAGTTTGTAGATCTCATACTTGGCGCCCACATCCACCCCGCGTGTGGGCTCGTCGAGGATCAGCACCTTGGGCTTGGTCATCAGCATTTTCGCCAGCACAGCCTTTTGCTGATTGCCACCGGACAGGCTGGTGATCGGCAGGAACGGGCTGGCGGTCTTGAGGTGCATGCGTGCGATCTGCTGGTCGATGCTGCCCAGTTCGGCCTCGGCATCGATGCGGGTCAGGTGGGCATAGGTGTCGAGCACCGCCAACGTGATGTTCTGGCCCACGCCCAGGTCAGGGATGATGCCCTGGCGCTTGCGGTCCTCGGGCACCATGCACAGCCCGGCGCGGATCGATTTGAGCGGCGTACGCGTGTCGATCACCTGGCCGTCGAGCCACACCTCGGCGCTGTAGCGGCCGGGGTAGGCGCCGAACAACGCCGACACCAGCTCCGTACGCCCGGCGCCCACCAGCCCGGCTATGCCGAGGATTTCGCCGCGCTTGAGCACAAAGGAAATATCGTCGACGCGCTTGCGCTGGGGGTTGTCGACGTCATAGCAGGTGACGTTGCGCGCTTCGAAAATCACCTCGCCGATGGCATGGGGCTCGGTGGGGTAGAGGTTGCTCATTTCCCGCCCGACCATCTGCGTGATGATCTGCGGGATGTCCATGTCGGCCATGGCCGTGGTCGCGATGTGCTTGCCATCGCGGATCACCGCGATGGTGTCGCACACGGCCGCCACTTCATCGAGCTTATGGGAGATGTACACGCAGGCCACGCCCTTGGCCTTGAGGCCGCGGATGATGTCGAGCAGTACCTCGATTTCCGAGCGGGTCAGGGCCGAGGAAGGCTCGTCGAGGATCAGCAGGCGCGCCTGTTTGTTCAGGGCCTTGGCGATTTCCACCAGTTGCTGGTAGCCGCCGCCGTACTGTGACACCGGCAGCGCGACGTTCATGTCCGGCACCTTGAGCTCGCGCATCAACGCTTCGGCGCGGTGCAGCATCGCCGGGTAGTTCATGCGCCCGCCGGGCAGGGTCAGCTCGTGGCCCATGAAGATGTTCTCGGCCACCGACAGGTCGGGCACCAGGGTCAGTTCCTGGTGAATGATGACGATACCGGCGGCCTCGGTTTCGCTGATGGACTGGGCCCTGAGCGGTTGCCCGTCCCAGAGGATTTCCCCCTCCCAGGTGCCATGGGGGTAGACCGCCGACAGCACCTTCATCAGGGTGGATTTACCGGCACCGTTCTCGCCGCACAGGCCGACACATTCCCCCGGCCGCACCTTGATGTCGATGCCGTTCAGCGCGTGGACACCGCCAAAGGTTTTGACGATGCCGTTCATTTGCAGCAGGTAGTCGGACATACCATGGCTCACACACAGGACTGACGACATGACTGTAGGAGCGAGCTTGCTCGCGAAAAACGCCAAGTCACCGCGTTTATTCAGGCTTTCCGCGTTTTCGTTCGCGATCTTCGCTGGCAAGCCAGCGCCTACAGGCCGATCTGCTCTTTGGTATAGAACCCGTCCTTTTCCAACAGGTCGATATTGGCCTTGGTCAGCGGGGTCGGGGTGAGCAGGATGGTGTCGACTTTCTTGCTGCCATTGTCGTACTGCGAGCTGTAGGTGGGCTTCTCGTTACGCGCCAGTTGCACCGAGAGCTTGGCGGCTTCGGTGGCGATCAGCTTGAGCGGCTTGTACACGGTCATGGTCTGGGTACCGTCGATCACGCGCTTGACGGCTGCGAGGTCGGCGTCCTGGCCGGAGATCGGCACCTTGCCCGCCAGTTTCTGGGCGGCCAGGGCCTGGATCGCACCGCCTGCGGTGGCGTCGTTGGAGGCGACGATGGCGTCGATTTTGTTGCTGTTGCGGGTCAGGGCGTTTTCGACGATGCTCAGGGCTTCGGTGGGGTTCCATTCCTTGACCCACTGCTGGCCGACAATCTTGATGTCGCCCTTGTCGATGGCCGGTTGCAGCACCTTCATCTGGCCTTCGCGCAGCACCTTGGCGTTGTTGTCGGTGGGCGCGCCGCCGAGCAGGAAGTAATTGCCCTTGGGCGCCGCTTGCAGCACGCCGCTGGCCTGCATCTCGCCGACTTTTTCGTTATCGAAGGAAATGTACGCATCGATGTCCGCGTTGAGAATCAGGCGGTCGTATGACACCACCTTGATCCCGGCTTTCTTGGCTTCGGCGACCGCGTTGGTCAGCACGGTGGCGTTGAACGGCACGATCACGATCACATCGACGCCCCGGGAGATCAGGTTTTCGATCTGCGAAATCTGCTTCTGCTCGTTGGCATCGGCGGATTGCACAAAGACCTTGGCATCGAGTTTTTCCGCCGCGGCGACGAAGTAGTCACGATCCCGGGACCAGCGTTCCAGACGCAGGTCGTCGATGGAAAAACCGATTTTCGGGTGGGCGGAGTCGGCCATCACCGGCAGGGCGAGCAGGGCCAGGGCGGTGGCGAGCAGGGTACGTTTGAATGACTTCATGGTGGTGCGTCCTTTTATTGTTGTTGGAAAGACACTGGGTGAAGACTCTAGGCGAACACTGTAGGTGTGGCTAACCGGCGTGTTGTGGCAAGCCGGGCTTTTGTGGTGAACAGGACTTTTGTGGTGAATGGGTTTGGTGTGGTGAGCGGGCTTGCCCCGCGCTGGGGCGCGAAGCGGCCCCATTGCAGGCGATGTGTTTTTAGCTGACACACCGAGGTGCCTGGGTTTGGGGCTGCTTCGCAGCCCAACGCGGGGCAAGCCCGCTCACCACAATAACCCCCCCTCACCACAACAAGCCCGCTCGCCACACTGTCACCGATAAATAAACCGGTTGACTACCCCCTCCAGCATCTCCTGGCGACCACTCACGGCCTGCGGGTTCAGTTCGTGGGCAAACGCATGTTCGGCCAGCGACTCCAGGCTGAACTCACCGGCCAGCACGGCCTGGCCCAGCGGCTGCTGCCAGCCGGCATAGCGCTGGTCCTTGAACTGCTGCAACTGGTCGTTCTGCACCATGGCCGCCGCACGTTCCAGCGCCAGGGCGAGTACATCCATGGCGGCGACATGGCCGTGGAACAGGTCGACCTCGTCCAGGCTCTGGCGGCGGACCTTGGAGTCGAAATTGTAGCCGCCATTCTTGAAGCCACCGGCCTTGAGGATTTCATAGGTGGCGAGGGTCATCTCCTCGACGCTGTTGGGGAATTGGTCGGTGTCCCAGCCGTTCTGCGGGTCGCCACGGTTGGCGTCGATGCTGCCGAAGATGCCCAGGGACACGGCCGTGGCAATCTCATGGTGGAAGCTGTGCCCGGCCAGGGTGGCGTGGTTGGCCTCGATGTTCACCTTGATCTCGTGTTCCAGGCCGTACTCATGCAAAAAGCCGAACACCGTGGCGCTGTCGTAGTCGTACTGGTGCTTGGTCGGCTCCTGGGGCTTGGGCTCGATCAGCAGGTCGCCCTTGAAGCCGATCTTGTGCTTGTGCTCCACCACCATGCGCATAAAGCGCCCGAGCTGTTCGCGCTCGCGCTTGAGGTCGGTGTTGAGCAGGGTTTCATAACCTTCACGGCCGCCCCACAGCACATAGTTGGCGCCCTTGAGCCGCAGCGTGGCGTTCATCGCGCTGAACACCTGGGCAGCGGCGTAGGCAAACACCTCCGGGTCCGGGTTACTGGCGGCACCGGCGGCAAAACGCGGGTTGCTGAAGCAGTTGGCGGTGCCCCACAGCAACTTGATGCCGGTCTGTTCCTGATGGCGCTCCAGGTGGTCGACCATCTGCGCAAAGTGGTTGCGGTACTCCTTGAGCGAACTGCCTTCGGGCGCCACATCGGTGTCGTGAAAACTGTAGTAGTCGATGCCCAGCTTGGAGAAAAACTCGAAGGCCGCCTCAGCCTTGCCGATGGCCACGTCCATGGGCTCGCCACTGCGCTGCCACGGCCGCTTGAAGGTACCCATGCCGAACATATCGGCGCCAGGCCACACGAAGGTGTGCCAATAACACGCGGCCATGCGCAGGTGCTCGCGCATCGGTTTGCCGAGGACCAGTTTGTTGGCGTCGTAATGGCGAAAGGCGAGGGGGGCATCGCTGCTGGGGCCTTCGAAGCGAACCTTCTCGACACCGGGGAAGTACAGCATGGCGTTTTCCTTATTGTTCTTGGCGGTGTCTGGATACTAGCAACGGCTCCTGGCCCGCTGATTATGAAAATCACCAAGGTGTAGTGCGATTTTGAGTGGTGGGGGCTAGTCTGTTGCCACAGGCCCCAGGATAAAAACAATGAAAACCCTACCGCCCGTCCACCGCATCGCCCTGTTGTTCAACGGCAGCAAAATCTACGACCGCGGCATCATCGCCGGCATCGGCAATTACCTGAGCAGCACGCGCGCGTCCTGGGATTTGTTCCTCGAGGAGGATTTTCTCTGTCGCCTGCGCGGTATCGAGCGCTGGCAGGGCGACGGCATCATTGCCGACTTCGACGACCCGCTGATCGGCGAAGCGTTGGCCGACAGCAAGTTGCCGGTGGTGGCGGTGGGTGGCTCGTATGAAGACGCGCGCGCTTATCCCAAGGGCATTCCCTACGTGGCCACCGACAACCATGAGTTGATGAAGCTGGCGTACGAGCACCTGATCGAGGCCGGGCTGACCCGATTTGCCTGTTTCAGCCTGCCCGAGGCCCAGGCCAATCGCTGGGCCCAGGAGCGTGAAAAAGCCTTTCGCCGCCTGCTGCAACGCGATGGTCTGCACGTCGAGGTGTATCGCGGCCTGGGCACCAGCGCGCCGTTGTGGGACAGCGCGGTGGAACAGCAGATTGCCTGGCTGCACAGCCTGCCCAAGCCCATCGGCATCATCGCCGTCACCGACGCCCGCGCCCGACAACTGCTGCAAGCCTGCCTCACCGCCGGCATCGCCGTGCCGGAGCAAGTCGCATTGATCGGCATCGACAATGACCCCCTGACCCGCACCCTCACGCGCGTGCCGCTGAGTTCGGTGATCCAGGGCACGGAAACCATGGGGCGCACGGCCGCCGCCTTGCTGCACCAGATGCTGCACGGCAAACCGTGCGTGGGCACGCAGGTCCTGGTGCCGCCGGAGGCGATCAATGTGCAGGCCTCCAGCTTGCATCAACCCTTGGGTAATCCGTACGTGATGCAGGCGCTGCTGTTTATCCGCCAGTACGCCTGCCAGGGCATCAAGACCGCGCAGGTGGCGGCCTATGTCGGCGTGTCGCGCTCCTCCCTGGAAGCGCACTTTCGCAAGGTGCGCGGCTGCAGCGTGCATGACGAGATCCTGCGTTTCAAACTCGCCGCCGCCGCCAAGGGCCTGGAAAGCCACGAACTGGCGATTGCCGATATTGCCGCCAAGTGCGGCTTCAAGTCGGCGCAGTACCTGCATACGGTGTTTCGTCGCGAGTTTGGTTGTACGCCGCGGGAGTACCAGCAGGGCTAAAAGAGTAATCCCAGTAAGGAGGCTTTGACGGCAGCTTCTGCTTTGTTGCTGGCCTGGAGTTTGCGCATGGCGTTGACCAGATGAAACTTTACCGTTCGCGTATCGATGCTGAGGATCATGCTGATCTCGACATAGGTTTTGCCAAGGGCCGTCCATCTCAAGGTTTCTTTTTCCCGTGCGGTCAGGGGGCGGTGGATTTCTGGCAGGCATTTTTCGGAGAAGAAGCGCGTCATCGATTCGTGTGCCAACTGCGTCAGCCAGATCAACTTGTTTTCGATGTGCTCAAGCTCCGTGGTTGAAATGTATTCACCGGAGCGGGACACCGAGAGTAAACCAATCGCGTTAGGGCCGCGTTGCGAAGACAGGCACCAGCCATGGTTGAGCTGGTAATGACGCGCTTCCTCCCAGAAAGCCAGGTGTTGTTGCTGTTGTGCAGCGGACCAGTGCAGCGGGATGGAGCGGGTCAGGCCATGGGCGACGGTGGGGTCTTGGGAGAAGTAGTTTTCACTGACGTACTTCTCTTCCCACGAGGCGGGATAGTTTGAAATCAGCACATATTGCGAAGTGCTTGAGGGCAACGGAACTTTTAATCCGTAGGAGCAGAATTCGAAACCTAAGTTGGACGTTATCGTATGCAGCTTGTTGAATAGTTCATGTTCGGTCGCGCAGCCCGACACTGCCTCGATTAACGTTTCGCGCCATTCTTTCACCAATAATACCTTCCGTGGTCTGCGCCCCCTGAGTGTGTGAGGCGGGGGCAGATTATACAGACTCTGCAGCGGATAGAGGGCGCGCGGTTGAACGCTCGCGAGTGGCATACAAAAATCGGTAACCCCTTATTCGGCGTGGGGTGTAGGCGAGATGAAGGAGGTGGTCGAAGCACTCTTGTTGTTTATTTATTAGTACGTCAGTACTAGAAAGTCGGTTTTCGACCAGTAAGTTCTGGCCAGGCAATGGGGGTTCCGATTGACCTGCCCATTCGGGCAGCTACTCACTCAGTGAGGGGTTTGTTGTACTTGCTTAATCATATTGGCGGGCTGGATGGTTGGCATGCTTACGGCAATAACAGGGACGGTTGGCGAACTTTTGCCAGGCATGGTCGGGGCGTTGGCTAAATATCGGTATGAAGTATTCGTTAAGGCGTTGGGTTGGCCGTTACATTGCGAAGAGGGTATTGAACTGGATGCGTTTGACCGTCCGGATACCGTCTATGTAGTGGCCTGTGATCGTGATCGCGAAATATTCGGTTGTGCCCGACTTCTTCCCACGAATGGTCCGTATTTGTTGGGGGAAGTTTTTCCTCATTTGATGGGCGTCAGTTCTCTGCCTTTTTCAGCCGACATCTGGGAGCTTTCGCGGTTCGCCATCAGCCAGCCCAAGGGCCAGGTATTAACCGCTGCGCAAGCCTGGAAAAACACAGTGACGCTGGTTCGAGAGGTCATTGATGTTGCGCGCTCAAAGGGCGCTTTCCGATTGATTGCATTCAGTGCGGTAGGCAATGAGCGTCTGCTCAAACGCATGGGCGTCACTACCCGGCGAATTTCACCACCGCACCTTATCGATAACCAAAGCATCGTGCCCTTCTGGATCGAGATCGACGACCAAACCACCCGCGCCTTGTGCCTGGCCGCCTGAAAACCCTGCCATGCATGTGGGGCGAGAATATTGATGAGTAGAGTAATAGGTTTGGCGGCGTGCGACTGGTATGCCTTGCAGCGTCTGGACCAGCAAGTGTCGGTGGTAGGTCGCACACAGCAGCAAATCGAACAGCGGGTGATAGCCGCCTGCGAGCATTCAGCCACTGAGCATAACGTCCCGGTGGCCTGGCAAGATGAGCACGGTAACCTCGTCGCCTTCTGCATTGTGCATTTTGATCGGCGAGCAATGATCAACGGGCTGGATACTGCGTATTTTTCGACCCTGATCGCGCGACCCCAGGCAGATGCCTTGCAGGCGCTGATGCGCAGTTCAATCGACTATATAAACAGCTCGCGGTTGCTGCCCCGGCAGGTGACCGACCTGGTCGGCCCTATTCACAGTTCGTTCCTGGTCGAGCGCGGGCTGCGTACGTTCGAGTCTGATTTCAATGTGTTTTCATTGCCCGCCAATACGCTGGCGCTCGCGCATGCATTGACCGAAGCCGGTTTCCACAAAGAAAAAGACCTGATCGAGATTGTCTTCGAACCGCCTGCCCAGGGTTATCAGTACCAGGCCTTGGAAGAAAAACTGACGCAACGATTGGCGGGTATCAAGTTTGTTCATTGTGGCCAGGATGAACTGGTCGCCAAGAGTCAGCAATTGGCCGATTGCTATAACCGCGCCTGGGAACGCAATTGGGGCTATAGCCCGGCGTTGAAAGGGCAGTTTGAAGTGGCGGCTCGTAATATCAGGAATATTTCTGCGTTGATTGCCGAACGGGAGGGTGAAGTCATCGGCTTTACCATGTTTGCACCCGCCCTGAATGAACAAGGTTTATATGGCCGGGCGTTTTTCACTGGTGTTGCGCCGGAGTATCAACGCAAAGGCTTGTCGGTTGCGCTCACGCTGAAGCTATCCGCGATTGCATTAAGTGTGGTCGGACGCGGGCGCATCAGTGTGTCCTGGATGCTGGAAGACAACATCATGGTACTGCGCACCATGCGCCACCTCACTCAAGAGGGTGTTTGCCATGAGCGAGTTTATCGAATTTATAGATATGCCACGCCGGCTGAATGAGAGTGTTATGCGCATAGATGACGTCGCCTTCAAATCGAAAGAGTTGGGTTATTACACCTACTTCCCTAAAGTACGTTCGGCCTGTGGTCGGGACATGACCCTCGCAGATGGGCGCACATTGTTGAACTTTGCGTCGTGTGACTACTTGGGCTTGTCCAATAACGAACGTATGAAAGAGTCGGCCATCGCGGCCATTCGCGAGTACGGTTCGAATATCGGTGGGCCGATGATTTTCAGTGGTTTTACCGAGTACCACGAGCGCTTGCAAAGCCGCTACCGTGATTTGTTTGGTGGGCGCACCACGCTGATGTTTACCACGTCGTACCAGGCGAATTTCGGGGTGATCCCCCTGGCCGCTGAGCGCGCCGACCTGATTTTGCTCGACAAACTGTCCCATGTCTCGATCTGGGATGGCGTGAAATTATCCGGTTGCCCATTCAGGGCCTATAGCCACGCAGACGTGGAGATGCTCGGGCAATTGGTGCAGCTCAATCAGGATAAGAAAATCCTGATTATCAGCGACGGTGTGTTTTCTGCCGACGGCGATGTGGCTGATCTTGCTGCCATCGTGGCATTGAAGCAGGTGCATCCACAGCTCGAAATCTACATCGACGATGCCCACGGTGTGGGTATGTTGGGCGACTCCGGTCAGGGGGCTTGTGAATCGGCGGGGGTGGTCGCGCAGGTTGACTACATTGTCGGCACCATGAGCAAGGCGTTCGGCTCTTCCGGTGGGTTCGTAGTGTTTAAGGACGATGAGTTCGCCGAACGGGTACGGTTCCGTTGCCCGACCTACAACGCTTCGCGGTCGGTGTCACCGGGTGTCGCTTCTGCGTCGTGCACGGCGCTTGAAATCAACGCGACGCAGGGCGCGGAACGCCGACAGGCACTGGCCGAATTGACGCGCTATACCCACGAACAACTGAGTGCCCTGGGCGTTGACAAGCTCAGCTCCCGAACGGCGGTGATTCCCGTGGTGTTCAAGGACCCGATGGAGGCTGCACGGGTCAACGCCGAGCTGGTTAAGCAAGGCATCATGGGGTCGCTGTTTGTGCCGCCCTTTGTCCCTAATCATCAATCCCGGATCAGGCTGTGCCTGACGTACAACCATACGGTCGCCGATGTGGATTACTGCATCACAGCCCTGCGCAGCGTGATCTGAGACTGGCGTCTGTACCCAATGGTAGCGGGCGCATGTGCCTGCTATTTAATACGTCAACGAAGTGGTAATGAAATGGTTCAGGTGGCTTCGGCTCTGTTAGGCATCGTGCTTTTCTATTTTGTGCTGTGTAAAGGCTTGGGGCTGTTGGTGCTCAATCATGGCGTGCGGGTGAACTACACGAGGAAAGTCGGGCACTTCTCGATGTTCCTGCTGCCCAGCCTGTTTTTCGTCCTGTTCAATATTCAAAGTACCCATGAGCGCCTGCTGCTATCGATGGTTTCTACCGCCATCCTGTTCCTCGCGATGTGTGGATGGTCGCGTCGTCGGTCCCTCACCGCACAGCATATGTTTGCCAGTATTGATCGCCCGGAAGACTCGCCGCACACCCTTTCCTGGCTGGTGAGCCAAACCGTGGCGGGGCTGTTCGTGCTGTGGGTGACCCAGTATTGCTGGCTGGCGCTCGGGGTGCCGGTGGAGCTGATGTACATCACGATTCTGGCCACCACCTTCGGTGACGGGCTGGCAGAGCCTGTGGGCATCCGTTTTGGTAAGCACGAGTACGTTGCCAAGGGCTTTTTTATCGATAAGAAGTTCAAGCGAACCCTTGAAGGGTCGGCCACCGTGTTTGTGATGTCTATGGTGTTTTGCGTGGCGTTCGAGCAGTACTTTTCAGCGGGACAGTTTTTCCTGCTCTGTGCTGTGTTTCCACTTGCACTGACGCTGACGGAAGCCAAATCCCCGCACACCTGGGATACGCCGTTTCTGTTTCTGGTCGGTAACGCAATCGTGACGGGAGTCTATCTGCTGTGATTTACCTGATTCGACATGCCTCACCACAGGTTGACTATTCGCGCTGCGGTGCGGCGCTGGCCAAGGTTCGCCTGGATGAGTACAACCACACCGCACTGATCGAAGAAGACGAAATCAGCGGTTTCTTGAACCGCGCGCAGTTGTCGCAGCCGCTGCTGAGTGCCGAAGCCACCATCTTGTCGTCACCCGTCAACCGAGCCTATGCCACTGCGTGCCGTCTGTTCGGTGAAGAGCGAGTCCAACGGGACAACCGTCTGCACGAGTACGACTTGCGCTTGAGCGCCATTCCCTTGGTGACGATGGGCTTGAGGCAATGGTTCGCTCTGCACCGGGTGGCCTGGCTGCTGGGCATTTCGTTGGGCGCTGCCTCCCGCAAGGCTGAGTACCGTCGAGCGGCAGCGGTCGCGGATGAACTCCACGCCGCCAGCACCGGGGCCGGCAAGACCGTGGTGGTTGTCTCCCACGGCATGTTTCTGCGAACGGTGCGCAAGCGCCTGCAAAAGCAGGGTATGCAGGCGCAAACGGTTTATCGCTCAGGGTGTTTCACGGTCGAAACTTTAACCCCATGAAAGGGATTGCGTGTACGTGAAGAAGATACTGCTGTTAGGCGCCAGTGGATTTATCGGAAGAGGGGTCTATGAACGCCTGGACCCGGTACCGGGCATTGAGGTGATCCGCCACTCGCGTTCGCCCAGGGCGGGTTACAAGGCCTGCGAAATCGGTTCGCCGGCATTCGCTGAATTGGTCGACGAAAGCGACTGTATTGTCAATTGCACCGGCATCGGTCTCAGCCGCCTGGGAACGGCCGGCGAAACCAATAAAGGCCTCACAGAGCAGATACTCGCGGCGATCAAACCCAGTGCCGCGGGCAAGAAGCCGCTGTTTCATTTGAGCAGCGTCAAAGCCCATAACCCCGAGCAACGGGTGGATGCCTACGCTGATGACAAGTACGCAGCGGAGCAGGTTATTCACCTCAATTGCGCCAAAGTGCAGGGCGTCATATTGCGCGTGCCGACGGTACTGGGTCGGCATGACAAGAACCTGCTGCCGATGATTTCGATGTGCCGGTTGAAACTGCTGCCGAAGGTCACCGGTCAACTTCCGGCCCTGCATGTGATTGGGGTGCAGAGCATTGCCAACTGCATTATCCAGTGGTTGTCGCGCGTTCCCGACCAGGCACTGCAGACGTACTACCTGCTCAGTGACCATACGGTGACCTACAACGATCTGGTAGGCGAAGTGTATGCCCGCCTGCAACCGGTCGGGCATGGCACGACGTTACGTTCGGCCAGCGTGCGCACGATGGCCAGGGTCTACAAAGTGCTGACGTTCATGGACGGCTTCAGGCGCGCACGCAAGCTGTTTCCATGGGCGCGCTTCAATGACCTGTTTGTCTGCCCCTGGCAAATCGAAAGCGGTGTAGGCGTGATCGAGACCCCGCTCAGCGTGTCGGCTTTGATAGGAGACTACTTTGAAAACGCTCAGGGTTGATGTCGCGTTAAGCCTTCTGATGCCGTTGGCATGTGCGTCGGCAATCCTCGTGTATTACGCCGGTCTGACATTCCTGGGGCCGATCATCATGGCCAGTGTCCTGCTGCTGGCCGAATTGTATTTTCTCCACGAAACCGACAGCGACAGCAGCTTCGATAAGGGCATCAAGAGCGGCTTCATGGTGTCCTGTGGCATATCGATCGTCATGTTGTTGCAGTTGCTGATTCGCAGTGATGTGTTGTTGCAACTTATCGGCTCACTGCTGATCGCCGCAGGGATCGGTTTGCGCGCCCATGGAAAGATCGTCTTGGGGCGGCACTTTTCCCACTCTCTGCGTGTGCTGGTCGATCATGAGTTGGTCAAGGTCGGTGCCTTCAAATATATCCGGCATCCGGCGTATCTGGGCACCTTGCTGATCGTGACCGGTTTTGCCTTGTACACGAGTATTTACGCGGCGCTGATCATCTTTTTTCTTGCACTTGCGTTGATTCTCAAGCGCGTGAACCAGGAGGAAAAGATGATGGTGGGTTATTTCGGCGCGGCGTACCGGCAGTACCAGTTCGATAGCTTCAAAGTTATCCCGTTTGTTATCTGAGTCGTTTTATTAAAAGGAGCATTTATGAACACTGTGCATGAAGCAAAGATCAAGCAGATCGTCGCCAAAGTATTGGGGGTCAATGCCTCGGAGATTCTCAACCACGAAAACTTTGTCGAGGCTTACGGTGCCGATTCGATGTCAGGTATAGAAATTCTGGCGGGTATCGAAGGGGCTTTCCAGGTGCGCGTTGATGAAGCGTATCTGCCACAGATCATCAGTGTGGATTCCATTCTCGGGTTTATCCACGAGACCCTGCCCGCGGCCGAGTGTGCATGATGAACGCCGACCAGGGCAGGAGGGTGGTGGTCACGGGGCTGGGGCCGGTCAGTCCGATCGGCATCGGCAAAGCCGCGTTTTTCGAGGCGTTGAAAGCCGGCGCTAATGGCACGGCGCCGCTTTGCAAAATCGACACCGATCGCTTCGAGCGCAAATACGGGTGTGAAGTGAAGTCGCCGGTCGAGCCCTTGATCCCGAATTTCGGCGCCTTTGCGCGTTCCGGGGTTGCCAGCCATTTTGCCCTTGCTGCCACTGAACTGGCTCTGGCAGACGCGGGTATCGAGCGGGCCGCGATTCGCGGCCAGCGGGTCAATTGTTATTTCGGTACCACCTACGGCGAGTCGGATCGGATCGACAGCATGGTGACGGCCATGGCTGACCCCCAGTCGGACTCGCAAGCGTCAGTCGATTCGGCGTTTGCCTCTGAAATAAGCCGTGATGTGCTCAGGTCAATCGGTTCGACCGGTGAATCGCTCACCATCGGCAATGCCTGCTCGGCCAGCAACACAGCGCTGATCTTCGGCTATGAGGCGATCAAGGCCGGGGACTGTGAGATTGCCATCTGCGGTGGCAGCGACGCGGTCTACAAAGCGACCTTCGCCACCTTCCATCGCTTGGGCAGCATGACGGACAAAGACTGCACGCCGTTCAATACCGGACGTAAAGGCGTGCTGACCGCCGAAGGTGGCAGTGCCCTGGTGCTTGAGGATTACGAGCGGGCGCTGCGTCGGGGCGCGCCTATCTATGGTGAGGTGCTGGGTTTTGCGATGAACTGCGATGCTGACCACATGGTGAGGCTCAATCACCAGCGTGTCGGCGAATGCCTGCAGGCGGCGCTGGACAGGGCCGCAGTGGCGCCGAGCGCGGTGGGGTATATCTGCGCCCATGGCACCGGCACCGTGGCCAATGACAGCAACGAATACCAAGCTATTGAAGCGGTCTTCGGGGCCTCGCCGCCGCCGGTGAGTTCGATCAAATCCATGATGGGGCACAGCATGGGCGCGGCGGCCGGTTTTGGCGCGATCGCCTGCATGCTGGCGTTAGGCGAAGGGCTGCCGCCGACAATCAATGTCACTGAGCAGGACCCGCACATCCCCCTTGATGTGGTTGCACAGGGGTTCCGGGCCGGCAAGGTCGATGTGGCGGTCAACAACGCTTTCGCTTTTGGCGGGAATAATTCAATTCTGGTATTCGGTAATCTGAAATGACGGGCGACGCTATCGTTGGATTGATCCTGCGTGATTGGGTCATGTTGCAAATGCCCGGTGAGTTCGAGCACGGCGGCGTGGAATTGAACCGGGGCACCTTGCCGGCGTGGGACTTGGCCGCTGGCGAGCTGGTGGCGAGCCGTGAGCTGAAAAATTTTGATCGCCAAGCCCTGTTGCTGCTGGCGGCGATGGCGTTGATCAGCGATGACAACCACGGTGACGCCTTGACGTGCTCGGCCCTTATCGGTGCAACGTCAAATGGGTCTATCGACAGCGTCATTCAGTTGATCAAGGAATCCAACGACAACCGCTTTGCCTTTCAGGTCAATCCCGCGCAGATCCCCAATACCGTGATCAATTCGTCGTTGGGCCAATTGGCGATCAAATACGGCATCAAGGGCGCGAACGTCTCGCTGTGTGCAAAGGAGCTGAGTTTTTACAACGCCTTGGTTCAAACCTTGAGGATTGCCCGGCGCGGTGATTCGGAACGTCTCTACACCACGGCGCTTGAGACGTTCAGTGGTGAGTTTGGTAAGCGCTACGTACGTGCTATCGAACGGCCCGATGAAGAACGGCCGGACACGGCGGCGGTGTTCAGCTTTCAGGCCAGTACCGACACGCAGGCGCCGGGGCTGGTCGTACGGGCCTGTGTCACGGGGCGACTGCTCGCCGCCGACGCGGCCAGCCTGGGCGAGCTTATACGCGAGTTTCTGCTGGGGCAGGGCATTGAGTCGGGTGAGTGGCGCGTGAGCCTGGCCGCGCCGGATGCCTGGCCGGCGGCCTGCGTGCAGTTGAGCACGGCCCTGGGTATGCCGGTCGAGAGGCTCGATCGGGCCAAGGCCTTGAGTTTGTCCCTGGTCGGCGCCTATCAATTGGCGTACTTGGCCAAACACATCCCGGTGCAGGGCGGCGGTGTGATGGTCTGTGTGGATGAAGAAGGTTTTTATGGCGTTGCACTGGTTCAGCGTAACGATGTTCAAGGGGCCGCTTCAGGTGGGCCCGGAAATTCGAGTCAGGCGGGTAACTTATGATTGCGTTAGCCAGAGGGCTGCTGGTGTTGGTGTTGATCGTGTTGAGCTTTCCATTCCTGTGTCTCTACATGTTGATCAACCCCTCGAAGAATAGAAACCTGTACGTGGCCTGCCGAGCCTACTCGGTAATTAATAAAATTTTCTCGGTGCGCGTCGAGGTGCGGGGCTTTGACAGCATTCCCACGACCCGTCCGTATATCTACGTGGCCAATCACCAATGCAACTATGACGTGTTGATCGTGGCGCAGGCGCTCAATCCGGGTACCGTGATCGTCGGTAAGAAATCGCTCAAATGGCTGCCGCTGGTCGGGCAGTTGTATTGGCTGACCGGCAGCCTGTTCATTGATAGAAACAGCCCACGGGCGTCTATCCAGAGTTTGCGCAAGATTGCCAAGCGAGTGGTAGCAGACAACACGTCACTGTGGATCTTTCCCGAAGGCACACGAAGCCATGGCGGCGAGATGCTGCCCTTCAAGACCGGGGCCTTCCGGATCGCCAAGGACATGGGGGTGGGGATTGTTCCTGTCACGATCAGTCCTGCGGTCAACCATATCGCCTACAACGCCTTTCGCAGTACTGACGTGAGCATCATCGCCCACCCGCCCATCGAGGCTGATGAGGTGGCGGCGATGAGTGCAAAACAGCTGGCCAATCACGCCCGCGAGATTATCAACAACGCGATTCCTGTGGTTCAGCCATAGCAAACCGTGGTCGTATCGAACAGCAAGGAGCACACAATGGGTTTTCTCACGGGCAAGCGCGTGCTGATCGTCGGCGTCGCCAGCCGCTTGTCGATTGCTTCAGGCATCGCGCAAGCCATGCATCGCGAGGGCGCAGAGTTGGCGTTCACGTATCAGAATGAAAAGTTCAAGGGCCGCGTTGAAGCACTGGCGGCTGAATGGGGTACCGGAGCGGCCTTGTGCGTACCCTGCGATGTGGCGAGCGATGATGAAATTGCGCAGGTGTTCGAACATCTGGGGCAGCACTGGGACGCCCTGGATTGCATCGTGCATTGCGTGGGTTCCGCACCGCTTGAGCAACTCGACGGCGATTTCACCGAAGTCACCACACGCGAGGGGTTTCGCAGTGCTCACGATATCAGCGCCTACAGCCTGGTGGCGTTGGCCAAAGCCGGGCGTGCAATGATGCGCGGCCGCCAGGGTAGTGTACTGACGCTGTCTTATCTGGGGGCTGGGCGCACGATGCCAAACTACAACGTCATGGGCATGGCCAAGGCCAGCCTGGAGGCTGGCGTGCGCTACCTGGCCAGCAGCCTTGGTCCCGAAGGCACCCGCGTGAACGCCATCTCGGCAGGCCCGATCCGTACCCTGGCCGCGTCGGGCATCAAGAACTTTGGTGCCATGCTGACGACCAGCGAAGCCCATGCGCCGCTGCGGCGCAACGTCACCATCGACGAAGTCGGCAACGCGGGCGCCTTCCTGTGCTCCAACCTGGCGTCCGGTATCAGCGGTGAAATCCTCCATGTGGATGCGGGTTTCAACACGACCGCCATGGGTGTCTGAAACACGTCAGAACGTCGCCTTGACCTGCAACCCCAGCACCAGCGCATTGTCGATGTTCTCCCCCGAAAACGCCCCCGGCTCGATGCTCAAAGAACATTCCCACGCTCCTGCAGCCCGTGACGCTCCGCGTCACCTGTGCGTAGTAGCCGAAACTTGCAGCGCTCACCAGTGGGAGGGCGCTTGCCCCCGATGCCGGAGCGCGGTGCAGGGGCACCGCGCGGACAGAGAGGTTATGGCAGGGCGTAGGCGATCACATAGTCGCCACGGTCGGTGGACTGGCGCGCACCGCCGGCGGTGACGACGATGTACTGCTTGCCGGTTTTCGGCGACACGTAGGTCATCGGGCCGCCCTGGCTGCCGACGGGCAGGCGGGCCTTCCAGATTTCATCGCCGTTGCCGCTGTTGAAGGCGCGCAGGTAGAAGTCCTGGGTGCCGGCGATAAAGATCAGGCCGCCCTGGGTCGACAGCGTGCCGCCGAGGGTCGGCAGACCGATCCTGATCGGTAGGTGCATGCGGATGCCCAGGGGGCCGGTGTCTTCAACGGTCCCCACCGGCACTTGCCACGCGACTTTCTGGGTCTTCATATCGATGGCGGTGAGGGTGCCGAACGGCGGCGCCTGGCACGGGATGCCGGCCACCGACAGGAAGCGGTTTTTGTTCACCGCATACGGCGTGCCCTTGAGCGGGACCGCGCCCATGCCGGTGTTCAGCGCTTCGCCACCGGACGAAGACTGGGCCTTGTTCTGCGACGGCAGCATCTGGATCCACAGGCCCAGGCGCATGTCGTTGACGAAGATAAAGCCATGCACCGGGTCGGTGGAAATACTGCCCCAGTTCATGCCGCCCAGGGAACCCGGGAAGCTCAGGGATTTATCGGTGCCCGGCGCGGTGTACAGGCCGTCGTAGCGCATGCCCTTGAAGTCGATGCGGCACAGCAACTGGTCGTACGGGGTGGCGCCCCACATGTCCGACTCGCTCAGGGTCTGCGCGCCGATCTGCGGCATGCCCACAGACTTGGGCTGGGTCGGCGAGTAGGGTTCGTTGGGGATGTTCGCGGCTTTGACCGGGACTTCCTTGACCTCGGTCAGCGGCTGTCCGGTGGCGCGGTCGAGTACATAGATCTGCCCGGCCTTGGTGCCGATTACCACTGCGGGTACCGCCTTGTCACTGCCCGGTGGGGTGAAGTCGATCAGGCTCGGTTGCATCGGCAGGTCGAAGTCCCACAGGTCATTGTGGACGGTCTGGTACACCCACTTTTCAGCACCGGTAGAGGCATCCAGCGCCAATACCGAAGCGCCGTATTTGTGGTTGAGCTGAGTGCGTTCCACACCGTAGATGTCGGTGGACGAGCTGCCCATCGGCAGGAAGACCGTGTTCATCAACGGGTCGTAGGACATCGGCGCCCAGCTGTTCGGTGTACTGCGCACGTAGGTCTTGTCGCCGGTCGGGGCCTGTTTGTCTTCCGGGTTGCCCGGGTCGAAGGCCCAGCGCATTTGCCCGCTGATCACATCGAAGCCACGGATCACACCGCCGGGCATGTCGGTTTGGACGTTATCCGCGACGCGACCACCGACCACCACGGTGGTGCCGGCGATCAACGGTGCGGACGACAGCTGGTAGTAGCTGTCCGGCACATTGCCCAGGCCGGCTTTCAGGTCCACCTGGCCATGGGTGCCGAAGTCTTCGCAGAATTTGCCGGTGTCGGCATCCACGGCGATCAGCCGTGCATCGATGGTGTTGGTCAGCAAGCGACGCTGGCACTGCGCACCGGCGGGAACGCTGGCGGCGATGATCGGCGAGCTGTTGGGCTGGGTCGGCTGGGCAATCGGCGCGGTGGCGTCGAAATACGCCATGCCCCGGCAACGCTGCCACACCGCCGACTTGGCGTTGACTTCGTTCTTCCACAGCTCTTTGCCGGTGTCGGCGTCGAGGGCGATCAGGTTGTTGTGGGGCGTGCAGATAAACACTTTGTTGCCGATCTGCAGGGGCGTCAGCTGGTCTTCGGCACCGTTGCCGTCGCTGAGGGCCACGTCACCGGTGTGATAGGTCCAGGCCACCTTGAGCTTGTCGACAGTGTCGCGGTTGATCTGGTCCAGCGCGGCGAAGCGGCTGCCCCCTTCGGTGTTGCCGTAGTGGGCCCAGTCTTTCTGCGCGTCGGCCGCGGCCACGGGCGTGATGCCTGGGCCCGCACCGGTCGGGGCGACGCTGGGGTGGGCGACAAACATATTGCCCGCCGCCACCGCCACGCCCACCGCCAACACGGCGGCAACGCCATAGGCACCGCGCGCGGGCCGGCCGGCCAGCAGCGGATACACCAGCGCCACCACCAGGCCGATGGCCGCAAACATGAACAGCCGCGAGAACAGCGGCCAGAACACCAGGCCCACATCCGCCACCGCCCAGATGGCCGTGCCGATCAGGAACGCGGCGAACAACCATGCACCGGCGGTGTTGCGCCGGGCAATCAACAGGCCGGAAACCGCCATGGCCACGCCGCCGATCAGGAAGTACCAGGAACCGCCGAGGCTCACCAGTTTGGCGCCGCCAACGGCCAGCGCGAGGCCGAGCAGGGCGATGATTACGCCCAGGCCCAGGAGTAGGAATCTAGAGACGCCAGTGGCGCGCGATGCTCGTTTCATGTCGAAAGGACTCGAGTGAGAGAGGGCAAAGACGCGATTTTAGCAATATAAGTAACCAGATAGTACATTTTGCCGTGTGCACAGCGATCCAATCCTCTTTCTGTCCGGTCAATCAGCACTCAAGGGGGGGGCGCCCGCCAGGAAACATTTATTAATACATACCCGCCCTGATTGGTTATACGACGTCGTATCAATTGTGTTCGACTATCTCCGCTCTCACAAAAACAACAACGGAGACTCCCCTATGACCGATTTCCCTTCGATAGAAGGCAAGTCTGCCGCACCCGTAAGCGGCCATGTTGTACGACTACTCAAGTTATTAGGCCCAGGCGTGATCGCCGTCCTGTCTTGGCTGGGGGCAGGCGATTTGATTACTTCCTCCGTTGCCGGCGCCAATTACGGCTACGCCATGATGTGGGTGCTGGCGGTTTCTCTGCTGCTCAGGTACCTGATCGTCAACATTATTGCGCGCTTTCAACTGTGCAATAACCAAGGCATGACGATCCTTCAGGGTTATGCCCAGTTGAACCCGTTCTTCGCCTGGTTCCTGCTGGTGTACGCGCTGCTGATGGGGCATTTGATGAATGCCTACATGATCAAGGGGGCGGGTGAAGCCCTGGCCATGCTGTTCAAGACCGACTATGCGCTGCTGTGTTCGGTGGCGGTGGTGCTGGCGGTGTGGCTGCTGGTGGGGCGCAATATCTATTCGATGATCGAAGGCGTGATGAAAGGCCTGTTGGCAATCATGACCCTGGCGTTCATTGCCTTGGCGGTGATGTCCGGGCCGGATATGGCGGGCATTGTCAAAGGGACTATTGGTTTCAGCATTCCGCCGGATGAGGGCGTACACGGGGCGTTGCTGGTGGCTGTCTCGGTGATCGGCGCGGTGGCGGGCTCGATTGCCAACTTCGTGCACCCTTATGTCATGCGCCAGAAAGGCTGGGTCGGCCCACAGCACAAGCGCATCCAGCGTAACGACCTGCTATTCGCCGTGTTCGTCGGCATTGTGATCAATCTGGCGATCTGGATTGTGGGCGCCGAGATCCTGCGGCCCAACGGTATTGAAGTGAAGACCTTGGGCGACCTGGGCAAGGCGCTCGAAATCTTCTTCGGGCCGATCGGCTGGTACATTTTCTTTATCGGTGTATTCGCTACGCTGTTTGCCAGCATCTCCGGCAAAACCACGGCGTTTCCGATGCTGATCACCGATGCCTTCCAGCACGTACGGCCTGGACGCCGGGAGCGTTACGGCAAAGAGTTCCACCATGACCCGATGCACAAGTGGTTCATGTTGTTCATCCTGGTGACCCCGCTGATCTGGTCGCTGCCGGGCATGCCGGACTTTGTCACGCTGACCATCGGCGTCAGCGCGTTGAACATCATTGGCCTGCCGGTAATTTCCCTCGGCTTGCTGATTATGTCCAACCAGAAGTCGCTGCTGAGCAAGGAATACCGCAATAACCTGTTCGAGAACATTGCGCTGCTCTTCGCCACGGGGCTGGCGCTGTGGGTCGCGTTCCAATTGGGTGTCGAACTGTTCAGTTGATGACCGGGCGGGCAGGCGTCGCACCTGTTTGGCGCGACGCCTGCAAGCGATCAACGAAACGCCGGCACCACCTGCTCGATAAACAGTGCCAACGACTTCTTCTTCTCGGCATGGGGCAGGCTGTTGTCGCACCAGAAGCTGAACTCATCCACGCCCAGTTCCTGGTAGTAGCGGATGCGCGGGATGATTTCTTCGGCGGTGCCGATCATCGCGGTCTTGTGCAGGCTGTCCAGCTCGAACTCCGGGCGGGCGGCGAATTTTTCTTCCGGGCTCGGTGCCAGGAAGCCATTCACCGGCACCTCTTTATTGCCGAACCAGGCATCGAAGGTGCGATAGAACTTCGAGATCGCCTTGGCCCCGACTTTCCAGCCGTCCGGATCATCGGCGGCATGCACGTGGGTGTGGCGCAGCACCATCAGTTGCGGGCGCGGTACGCCGGGATTGTTGTCGAGGGCGGCCTGGAATTTGTTTTTCAGGTCGAGGACTTCTTCGTCGCCCTTCATCAGCGGCGTGACCATCACGTTGCAGCCGTTGGCGACTGCGAAGTTGTGCGAGTCCGGGTCGCGGGCGGCGATCCACATCGGCGGGTTGGGCTGCTGGATCGGCTTGGGCACGCTGGTGGAGGTGGGGAATTTCCAGATGTCGCCGTCGTGGGCGTAGTCGCCTTTCCACAACGCACGCACCACCGGCACCATCTCACGCAGCGCCTGGCCGCCGCTGGAAGCGGGCATGCCGCCGGCCATGCGGTCGAATTCGACCTGGTAAGCACCACGGGCCAGGCCGACTTCCATGCGTCCGTTGCTGATCACGTCGAGCAAGGCGCATTCGCCCGCCACCCGCAGCGGGTGCCAGAACGGCGCGATGATGGTCCCGGCGCCCAGGTGAATGGTGGTGGTCTTGGCCGCGAGGTAAGCCAGCAGCGGCATCGGGCTCGGCGAGATGGTGTATTCCATGGCGTGGTGTTCGCCAATCCATACGGTGCTGAAACCGCCGGCCTCGGCCATCAGGGTCAGTTCGGTCAAGTCTTCGAACAACTGGCGGTGGCTGACACTTTCGTCCCAACGCTCCATGTGTACGAACAGGGAAAACTTCATGACGCTTACCTCTAATCTGTTGTTATTTTCCGCAAATACCGGGTTTGCAGGGAGGGTCAGGCAGGCAGGGGCAGGGTACCCATTTTGCCGTGGCAATACACCAGTGGACCATTGGCCTGCTCTGGCACGATCAGGTTCTTTACCGAGCCGACCATAATCGCGTGGTCGCCGCCTTCATATTCGCGCCACAGCTCACACTCGATCACTGCAGTGGCATTCGCCAGGATCGGGTTGCCCAGTGCGCTGAGCGTCCATTCGATGCCTTGGGCCTTGTCTTTGCCCTTGCGCGCGAAGGCGTAGGCTTCATTTTGCTGTCCGCCCGACAAGACGTGGATGGCAAAGTGCCTGTTCTTGATCAGAATGGGATAGGAGTCGGAGCTGTAATTGGGGCAGAACAGCACCAGGGCCGGGTCCATGGACAGCGAGCTGAACGCGCTGGCGGTGAGGCCGACGATCTGCCCGTCGTCATCGAGCGTGGTAATCACGGTGACCCCGGAAGGAAACGAACCCATCACTTGTTTGTAGATGGTGGCATCGATCATGTGACGGTCCTCTGGCGGTGAAACGGTTTTTATCGGGTTGTAGGTATGATGGTATACCGTAATACAAAGCTTGCAAGCGCTTTTTTAAATCCCTGATAAACGTCTTTTGTGGCGAAATATTCAATGAATACGGGGTGTTAGGTTTAAAAATCAAGGAATCAATACGACAAGGAACCGGATCAGTTGCAGGTAAAACCAGCGGATCAGTCTTGTGAAAATGTTGGAATACCATAATATGGTGTTCATCTGAGGGGCGGCCAGAGAGCTCCCCCGGTTTGACGTCAAACAACTATAAGATCAGACAAACGCGAGTTCATTTCCATGCCCCAGATGTCCCGGCAAGACCCCCTGATCGAGCATCACACGGTCGATTACGTCCCCCTCGCAGAGCGCCATGGAAAGGCCCGCGACCTGTTCACCTTATGGTTCAGCACCAACATCGCACCACTGCCGATCGTCACCGGTGCCATGGTGGCCCAGGTGTTCCATCTCAATCTGGCGTGGGGCCTGCTGGCGATTGCCCTCGGGCATTTGCTCGGCGGCATCGTGATTGCCCTCGCATCGGCCCAGGGCCCGCGCATGGGCATCCCGCAGATGGTGCAGAGCCGTGGCCAGTTCGGCCGTTACGGCGCGCTGTTGATCGTGTTCTTTGCCGCGCTGATCTACATCGGATTTTTCATCTCCAATATCGTCCTGGCCGGCAAGTCCATCGTTGGCATCGTGCCGTCGGTGCCGGTGCCGGCGAGCATCCTGATCGGCGCCCTCAGCGCCACCGCCATCGGCGTGATCGGCTACCGCTTTATCCATACCCTCAACCGCATCGGCACCTGGGTGATGGGCAGCGCGTTGCTGGCCGGTTTTATCTACATCTTCGCCCATGACTTGCCGGCAGATTTCCTGACCCGTGGCGGCTTCAACGCCGCTGGCTGGTTGGCCACCGTGTCGCTGGGGGTGATCTGGCAGATCAGCTTTTCGCCCTACACCAGCGACTACTCGCGCTACCTGCCGGCGGATATCGGCATCACCCGGCCGTTCATTGCGACCTACTTGGGCGCCACCCTTGGCACCATCCTGTCCTTCGCCTTTGGCCTGGTAGCTGCACTGGCCACGCCCGAAGGCACCGAAGCCATGGTCGCGGTCAAGCAAGCCACCGGCTGGCTGGGGCCGATCCTGATGGTGCTGTTCCTGCTCAATATCATCAGCCACAACGCCCTGAATCTGTACGGCGCGGTGCTGTCGATCATCACCTCGGTGCAGACCTTCGCCAGCCAGTGGACCCCGAGCATCAAGGTGCGCGTGCTGCTGTCGGGCGTGGTCCTGGCCGGTTGCTGCGTGGTGGCGTTGGGTGCCTCGGCGGACTTCATCTCGCAATTTATCGGCCTGATCCTCGCGCTGTTGCTGGTGCTGGTGCCGTGGGCGTCGATCAACCTGATCGATTTCTACATCATCAAGCGCGGGGTCTATGACATTGCCTCGATCTTCCGGGCCGATGGCGGGGTGTATGGGCGTTTCAACCTGCATGCGATCGTGGCGTACTTCATCGGCATCATCGTGCAACTGCCGTTTGCCAATACGTCGCTGTATGTGGGGCCGTGGGCCAACCTGGTGGAAGGCGCGGACCTGTCGTGGCTGGTGGGACTGGTGGTGACGTGCCCGTTGTATTACTGCCTGGCGACACGTCAACACACCCGGAAGGTCAGGGCGGCGCGGTTGGGCTACACCGACTGAGCCACTCCGCCGAACTCCTCCAACGCATCCCGCAACGCGCCCTCAAAGTATTCCTTCGAGGCGCGATCCCAGAGGATATGAAACGCCGGCAGCTCCACACTCCCTGTGTGGATGACAATCGCATTGACCCGCGCCACCGACGTCTGCGCCACCGCTCCCGGCTTGAAGGCCGGGAAATTGAGATCGACCCCGCACAGCTTGGCCATCACCTGCGCAATCAGGCCCCCGCTGAGTCGCACACAGGCATGGCTGTCCTGGCGCGGCAGCAGGTAATTGGCACGGTGGTCCAGTTCCCAACGCGCTTCTTCATCGGCAATCCGTTGCCCCTGATCCTGCGGGCTGCCCAGCACCAGGTATTCGTTCTGCGACAGGCGCGCCACCCAACTGCCGTCCGCTTGCGCGCTGGCTTGGTTGGGCGCGCCCGGCAACGTGAAGCCGCGCGCGGTAAGGTACTCGGTGCTTTGTGCGCCGCGAAAGCCGACCCGGGGCAGGTCGGTCTGGTCCTGCAACTGGCAGGGCGGCGTGAACACTTCGTGGGCTTTCAGACTGGTCATGGCTTAACCCTCCTGGCGTTGGTTGGTGGGGTCGAAGAACGGCAGTTGCACCACCTCGGCCTGGACGACGATGCCGCCCTCGACGCGAATCGGAATGCGCTGCCCCGGTGTGCTCTGGTCGATCCCGGCGTAGGCCAGGCCGATGATGCGGCCCAGGCTGGTGGAGTATTCGCAGGAGGTGACGTTGCCGCTGATGTCCGCGCCGTTGAGTACCAGGTGGCCTTCCAGCGGTTGCACGCTGCCCTTGGGCAGGCTGAAGCCCACCAGTTTGCGTTTCAGCGGCTGGGCTTCGAGGATGTCCACCGAGCGGCGGCCGACGAAGAACGGCTTGTTGCGGCTGACCGCCCAGCCCATGTCGATTTCTGCCGGGTGAGTCATGCCGTCGGTGTCCTGGCTGATGATCACGTGGCCTTTTTCCAGGCGCAGCAGGCGTTGGGTTTCGACGCCGAAGGGGCGAATGTCAAAGGCCTTGCCGGCCGTCATCAACGCGTCCCACAACGCCAGGCCGTGGCGTGCCGGTACGTGGATTTCATAGCCCAGCTCGCCGACAAACCCGACCCGCAGCAAGCGCGCCTTGATCCCGGCCACCGTGCCCTGGCGCACGCCCAGGTAGGGGAAGCCTTCGGCACTGAGGTCGAGGTCGTTGCACACCTGCTCCAGCACCTTGCGCGAATCCGGCCCGGCCACGTTCACCGCACAGATCGCTGCCGTGACGTTGGTCACGTCCACGTCCAGGCGCCACTGTGCGTTCCACTTGAGCATCTGCTGGTAGATGCGGTCGACGCCGCTGGTGGTGGCGGTGACGTAGAAATGCTTGTCGGCCAGCCGCGCGCACACGCCGTCGTCGATCACCACGCCGTGTTCGTTGGTCATCAGCGCATAACGCGAACGGCCCACCGGCTGCTTGAGGAACGCGAAGGTGTACATGCGGTTGAGCAATTCGGCGGCGTCCGGGCCGCGCACGTCCAGGCCACCGAGTGTGGACACATCGATCAGCCCGACCTTGTTACGCACATGCAGCGCTTCGGCCTGCATGCACGCTTCGCGGTCCTGGGGCTTGCCGTAATAGGCCGGGCGCTGCCAGATACCGGCGGGCATCATCTTCGCCCCGGCTTGCACATGGCGCGCGTGCATCGGCGTTTGGCGGTAGGGGTCGAAGGCGCGTCCGGCGACATGGGCGAGTTTCTCCGCCACGAACGGCGGGCGTGCGGTGGTGACCCCGGTTTCGCTGATCGTGCGCTGGGTCGCCCAGGCCACCAGCCGTGCGGTCGGCAGCGCCGAGTGACGTCCCTGGGACGGACCCATGCCGACCGTGGAGTAACGCTTGACCAACTGCACATCGCGGTAGCCGATGCGGGTGGCGTTGACGATATCTGCCACTTGCAGGTCTTCGTCGAAGTCGACGAAATCCTTGCCCTTGGGGTGCGGGAAGATCGGCCAGTGGAAGTTGACCTGGGCTTCACTGCGCAGCGCTGCAGGCGGGCTCGGGCTGTTCAAACCGAGGGCGCACAGGCTGTCGGCGGCGGCGTTGGACCCATCCGCCAGCACATTGTCCAGTTGATGCCGACCGTGTACGGAACCGGCCACGCCCAGGTTGCGCGGCAGGCCACTGAGGCTGAACTCCGCCCGCGAGTCGTCATAGGCCAGCTTGCCACCGGCCTGGCATAGCAGCTGATAGACCGGCATATAACCGGCCGACATGCACAGCAGGTCGCAGTCGATCACTTGCCCGCTGGCGCTGACCTGGCCCTGGCCGGTGATCTGGCGCACATCGACGCCTTTCACATGGCGCAGGCCTTTTTCATGCAGGGCCTCGAACACGGTGCTGTTGCTCAGGCACGGGATCTTGCGCTGGGCCAGGGCACCCGGCAGGGCTTTGTCCGCCGGGGCGTGACGCAGGTCGATCACGGCGGCCACGTCCACGCCCTGGTCATGCAGGTCGAGGGCGGCGAGGTAGCCGTCATCGTTGCCGGTGAGTACCACTGCGCGCTTGCCGGGCTTGACTGCATAGAGCTTCATCAGGCGTTGCGCGGCGCTGGTGAGCATCACCCCCGGCAGGTCGTTATTGCGGAAGACCACCGGTTGGTCGAACGAACCGCTGCACACCAGGCACTGTTGCGCGCGCACTTTGTACAGGCGCTTGCCCTGGATCACCGGCAGGTAGTTGTCGGTGAACCAGGCATTGCAGGTGGCGTCGGTGAGCACCTGGATATTCGCGTGTTGCTGCACCGCGCCGAGCAACTCGCGGCGCAGGGTGTCGGCACGGGTGCCGGCAATATCGAAGCGCGCGTAGGTCAGCGACCCGCCGAGGATCGGCTGCTGCTCGATCAGCAGCACCTTGGCGCCGGCATTCGCGGCGGTCAGCGCGGCCTGCAAGCCAGCGGGGCCGGCGCCGATCACGGCGAGGTCGGTGAACAGGTAGGCCTTGTCGTAGTACTCGGGTTGGAACGTCAGGTCGAGCACGCCCAGGCCGGCCTTTTTGCGGATGATCGGTTCCCAGACTTTCCACATGCCTTTGGGCTTGTAGAACGAACGGTAGTAGAAACCCACTGGCATGAACTTGGAGAACTTGCCGAGGTAGGCGTCCTTGTCGTTATCCAGCGAGCCGTTGACGTTCTGCGCCGTCACCGCCAAGCCGGCGGACAGCGCGTGGGCATCGGCCAATACGTTGGGTTCGCGGGGCAGTTGCACCAGGCTGTTGGCGTCATGGCCGGCCATGGTCAATGGGCCGCGTGGGCGGTGGTACTTGAACGAACGCGACATCAGGAAGCGCCCGTTGGCGAGCAGCGCGCTGGCGATGCTGTCGCCCTGCAAACCTTGGTAGGGCAGGCCGTCGAAACTGAAATCGAGTGGCTGGTTACGCTGGATCAGCAGGCCCATGGGGGCGGGGAGGCGGTTCATCCGGCGATCTCCTTGGCGGTGGTGAAGTCGACGCGGGTAGTGAACACTTCGCGCGGATCGAAGGTGCGCAGGATCTCGTCGGTGACCGTGTGGCGCTCGGCGAGGAACCAGTAACTGGACGGCGTGTGCATCCACCATTCGCGCACCACACCGGCGAGGTTATCGGTGTTGAACACGTAGTCGGCCCATTCGGCATCGCTGCAGGTCAGCGGGTCGGGCATCGGTTTGAATTCACCGCCGTAGGTGAACTCGCTGATATTGCGCGGCCCGTTGAGCGGGCAAATCATGATTTTCATCGTCTGCTCTCCGTCAGTGGCTGGCCGCTGTGGCGCCCATTTCGTTGACTTGCTGGAAGGTCGAGAAACGTTCGAGGCCGAAGGGCTTGATCAAGTCCGGCACCTTGCCGCCGCTGGCGACCAGCTCGGCCATGGTCTTGCCGCAGATCGGCGTGGCCTTGAAGCCCCAGGTGCCCCAGCCGGCGTCGAGGTAGTAATTCTTCAGCGGCGACAGGCCCATGATCGGGCTGTAGTCGGGGGTCATGTCGGTGATCCCGGCCCACTGGCGCATCAACTTGGCGTTGGCCAGGAACGGAAACATCTCGATGGCATGGGCCAACAGGCTTTCCTTGAGGTCCAGGGTCGAGCGCGTGTTGAACAGCGGGTACGGGTCGGAACCGCCACCGAACACCACTTCGCCACGGCTGGTTTGCTGCACGTAGCAGTGCAGGGCCGAGGAACTCACCAACGGGTCGAGGAACGGCTTGAACGGCTGGGTGACCATGGCCTGCAACGGGAAGGTCTGGATCGGCGAACGGATACCGGCCTTGGCCATCAGCAGCGAGCTGTGCCCGGCAATCGCCTGCACCGCGCAGCCGCACCGGATGGTGCCGCGATTGGTTTTCACCGCGGTGATGGCACCGTTCTCGATCACCAGGTCCTGCACTTCAGTGAGCTGATGGATTTCCACGCCACGCTTGGCCGCCTGCTTGGCGTAGCCCCAGGCCACGGCATCGTGACGCGCGGTGGCGCCGTCGATATGCCAGAGCCCGGCGATTACCGGCAAGTGGCCGGGGTCGAGGTTGAGGCTGGGCACCAGCTCGCGGATCTGCTGGCGGTCGATCATCTCGGTACGCCCGCCGAAGTGTTTGTTGACCTCGGCACGCTGGCGGAACGAACGCACGGTGGCGTCGGTGTGGGCGAGGGTCAGTTGGCCGCGCTCGGAGTACATGATGTTGAAATCGAATTCGTTGGACAGCGACTGGAACATCTTCACCGACTCGGCATAGAAACGAACGCCTTCGCTGGTGAGGTAGTTGGAGCGGATCACCGCCGTATTGCGCGCGGTATTGCCGCCGCCCAGGTAGGCCTTTTCCAGCACCGCTATATTGGTGATGCCGTGGTACTTGGCCAGGTAGTAGGCCGTCGCCAGGCCATGGCCACCGGCGCCGATGATCACCACGTCGTAACTCGACTTGAGTTCCTTGGGCGGTGGCAGGTCCACCTCCACCGGGTACTCCGAACTCAGCCCGTATTTCAATAGATTGAATGGCATACGGCCTCCGATTGGCTGCGTAGGGCGTGGTGTTGCGCCAGGGCGGCGGCCACGGTGTTTTTCATCAGGAAGGCAATGGTCATCGGCCCGACACCGCCGGGCACCGGGGTGATGGCGGCGACATGGGGCAGGGCGCTGTCGAAGTCGACATCACCCACCAGGCGGCTGCGGCCGTCGTCGTCGATGCGGTTGATGCCGACATCGATCACCACCGCGCCGGGCTTCAACCAGCTCGCGTCAATCAAGCGGGCGCGGCCCACGGCGGCGATCACGATATCGGCCTGGCGACACAGGGCCTGGGCGTCGTGGCTGCGCGAATGCAGCACGGTCACCGAGCAATCCGCCTTGAGCAGCAGCGCGGCCATGGGCTTACCGACGATGTTCGAACGGCCGATTACCACCGCGTGTTTGCCACGCAGGTCGCCGCAGGTTTGCTCCAACAGATACAGGCAACCGCTCGGGGTGCATGGCGTGAGCACTGCGCGGCCCTGGCTGAGGCCACCGACGTTCTGGCTGTGAAACCCGTCGACGTCCTTGTCTGGCGCGATGGCCTCCAGGGCGCGCAGTTCGTCCATCTGCGCCGGCAACGGCAATTGCAGGAGGACGCCGTGGATCGCCGGGTCGGCATTCAATTGGCCGATCAGGATCAACAAGTGTTCGGTGCTGGTATCGCCGGGCAGGCGATGCTCCACGGAGCGGATGCCCACCTCTTCGGCGCGCAGGATCTTGTTGCGCACATAGACCTGGCTGGCCGGGTCGCTGCCCACCAGGATCACCGCCAGCGCCGGTTGAATAGCCTGCCCATGCAGCCGCGCCACGTCCTCGCGCACTTGCAGCAGCACGCGCGCCGCGGCGGCTTTGCCGTCGATCAGTTTATGCGCGCTCACCGGAACACCACCGTTCTGTCCTGATTGAGGAAGACCCGGTGCTCCAGGTGGTACTTGACCGCCTTGGACAGGGCCACGGTTTCGGTGTCGCGGCCGATGGCGACCAGGTCGTCGGGCTTGTACACGTGGTCGACGCGCTGCACTTCCTGCTCGATGATCGGGCCCTCATCCAGGTCGCTGGTCACATAGTGCGCGGTGGCACCGATCAACTTCACACCGCGTTGATACGCCTGGTGATAGGGCTTGGCACCCTTGAACCCGGGCAGGAACGAATGGTGGATATTGATCGCCCGCCCCGACAGTTGCCGGCACAGGTCGTCGGAGAGGATCTGCATGTAGCGCGCCAACACCACCAGCTCGGTGCGGGTGTCGTCGACGATCTTCATCAGCTCGGTTTCCTGCGCGGCCTTGTTGTCCCTGGACACCGGCAGGTAGATAAAGCGAATGCCCTCGCGCTCGGCCATCGGCCGCAGGTCGAGGTGGTTGGAGACGATGGCGGTGATGGTCATGTCCATCTCGCCCTTGTGGTAGCGGTAGAGCAGGTCGGTGAGGCAGTGGTCGAACTTGCTCACCATCAGCATCACGCGCATCGGCTCGCGGGTGTCGTGCAGCTCCCACTGCATGTCGAAGGCCTGGGCGACATCGGCGAAACCGTCTCTGATCTCTTGCAGGTCGCCTGTGTGGCCATCGTTGAAACGGAACACGGCACGCATGAAAAAGCGGCCGCTGAAGTCATCATCGAACTGCGCCATTTCCCCGATGTAGCACGCCTTGTCCGCCAGGTAAGTGGTGACGGCAGCGACGATGCCGGACACGGCGGGGCACGTCACCTTGATGATGAAATGGTTTTTTTCGTGTTGCATGACACGTCCTCGGGATGATGGCGGCAGCTCATCGCATAGCGAAAAAATGTCTGAGGACAGCAGGCTCATTCCTTGAGCGCGTTTTCTTGTGGGGAATAAAATATTCCTGAAGTGGCTTTATATGGGAATGGGGGCAGGGCGTCCAGGGTTTTTGGGAAAGTTTTTTAACTGAGGGGAAATTTTTGGGCTGGGCGCCACCAGTCACTATAGGACTTCGCCCCACACTCGCGGGTGGACGCGGTTAGAAATGGGGGAGGGGGGCTTGCCCCCGATGGCGGCCTCTGGGCCGACTATTTTTTTGGATTGGACCGGGTACATATCCGTTGCTGCGGTAACGGCGGCTTAGGGTTCCGCCCTTACGGCGGCTCACTTTTGGAAAGGCCCAAAAGTAAGCAAAAGGCCTTCGCCCCAACACTCGGTGCCTCGCCTAGGCTCGGCATGCCCTCACTCCGGCTTTGGAGCGTGGGCCGCCGCGATGGGCCATCCATGGCCCAGCGCGGCTAACCCGGCGTCCTGCCGGGTTACCCACGCTCCAAAGCCTGCGTTCGGCCAGCGTGTTTGACGGGGCGATGCCAAATCAAAAACAAAAGCGAGGCGGCCTTAAAGCCGACCTGATTATTGAAGCGTACGCGGTGTGGCTTCTACTTCCTTAATCGCTGACGAAGTCAGCAATCTTTTGATCTGCTCTGGCTCTGGCTCTGGCTCTGGCTCTGGCTTTTGATCTTGATCTCAGGCGCCCCGTTAACCACGCTGGCCGAACGCAGGCTTGAATCCGTGGGTAACCCGGCAGGACGCCGGGTTAGCCGTCCTGGGCCAGGGATGGCCCATGACGGCGGCCCACGGATTCAAGCCTGCGTTCGGGCATACCGAGCCTAGGCGAGGTACCGAGTGGTGGGGCAAGAGCCCTTTGGTTACTTTGGGGCTTTTCCAAAGTGACCCGCCGTAAGGGCGGAACCAATAGCCGCCGTTACCGCAGCAACGGATATGTACTCACCCAAACCCCAAAAAGCGGTCGGCCCAAAGGCCGCCACGGAACCAAGCTCCCTCACCCCAAAGAGATTTTTCAGCCTGAAAGTTGTGTAGATACCCATGCCCCGATGAGGGCGTGTCAGTTGATGCATCTGTGGCTGACCCACTGCAATCGGGGGCAAGTCGAACCGTCGCACCGCCCCTCCCACAGGTTGATCTGCATACATCCGGTAGACCTTGCTCCGATGTTTGATCTTAGCCGGCCGTGACCTGAACAACGGATATGCCCACGATCACTCCTTATCCCCCCCATAATTCATGATCGACAACAACCGAATCGGCACCCGCACCAACTCCTCCGGCCCATGGGGAATCTCGCCCTCAAACGTCAAGCTGTCCCCGGCCTCCATCCGATACAGCTGGTTGCCATGCCGGTAAATCAACTCCCCCTCCAGCAAATGCAGAAACTCCGTCCCTGGATGGGCAAAGGTCGGAAACTCCTCACTGGCGTCATCCATGCTGACCATGTACGCCTCGAAGCTCTTCTTCGGCCCGCGCGTGTGGTTGAGCAGGTGATAGGTATGCCCCTTCTCGGTCCCCCGGCGCACCACTTCCATGCCCTGGTCGGCCTTGACCAGCAAGGCGCTGCCATCCTGCTGGTCGTATTCGCTGAATAACTTCGATAACGGCAGCCCGAGCACATCGCACAGGCGGCTCAAGGTATCGAGGCTGGTGGAGACCTGGGCGTTCTCGATCTTGCTCAACATGCCCTGGCTGATATCGGCAATCTTCGCCACGTCGGACAGCTTCAGGTCCTGGGCCTGGCGCTGGCGTTTGATCTGCAGCCCCAGGTATTGCTCGAGCTTGAGGCGCGGGGCGGTTTCGGTGGACATGATCATCGGCTCCTGCACGGTTTCCGTTCAGTAATATTATTTTCGCACTGGGAAAGTGCAAGGTCTGGCGCTTGAAGGCCACCCCGCTGTGCGTATTCCTGCGGGGAAAAGAATTTTCCCATATATACAGCACAAAAGCGCAGCTCCACCCACTTCGATGTGTCGATCACGAATCTGGCAAGGGTATTGCATTCCTGTAGGGAAACTAACTTTCTTTTTAGGAATAAAAAGACAGCCTAGGCCCACCCACACGGTTTTGCCTTTCGCGAGGAGTGACACGCAATGTTGCCAGCAGAAACCCAGCGCATCATCGACAAGCACGGGATCAAATACGTGCTTGCGCAGTTTGTGGATATACACGGTGCGGCCAAGACCAAGTCGGTGCCCATCTGCGGGCTCAAGACCGTGGCCGAAGAGGGTGCAGGGTTTGCCGGGTTTGCCATCAGTGGCATGGGCATGGAGCCCCATGGTCCGGACTTCATGGCGCGCGGCGATCTGTCGACCTTGACCCCGGTCCCCTGGCAGCCAGGTTATGGGCGCGTGGTGTGCGTCGGGCATGTCGACGGCAAGCCTCATCCCTACGACAGCCGCTACGTGCTGCAGCAACAAGTGCAGCGCCTGCAGGACAAGGGCTGGACGCTGAACACTGGCCTGGAGCCCGAGTTCAACCTGATGCGCCGCGACGAGCACGGCAAACTGCAACTGGTAGACCCCAGCGACAACCTCGACAAGCCTTGCTACGACTACAAGGGCCTGTCGCGTTCGCGGGTGTTCCTCGAGCGCCTGACCGAAGCCTTGCAGGCGGTGGATTTCGAGGTCTATCAAATCGACCACGAGGACGCCAACGGCCAGTTCGAGATCAATTACACCTACAGCGACGCCTTGACCTCCGCCGACCGTTTCACCTTCTTCCGCATGGCCGCCGGCGAGATCGCCAATGACCTGGGCATGATCTGCTCCTTCATGCCCAAACCCGACCCGAAGCGCGCCGGCAACGGCATGCACTTTCACCTGTCGATCAGCAGCTTTGATAACAAAAACCTGTTCCATGACGCCAGCGACCCGAGCGGCATGGGCCTGTCGAAACTCGCCTATCACTTCGCCGCCGGCTTGCTCGCCCATGGCCCGGCGCTGTGTGCGTTCGCCGCGCCCACGGTCAACTCCTACAAGCGCCTGGTGGTCGGCAACTCGTTGTCCGGTGCCACCTGGGCCCCGGCCTTTATTGCGTTTGGCGCCAACAACCGCTCGGCCATGGTGCGCGTGCCGTATGGCCGCCTGGAGTTCCGCCTGCCGGATGCCGGCTGCAACCCCTACCTGGTCAGCGCCGCGATCATCGCCGCAGGCCTGGACGGTATCGATCGCCAGCTGGAAATCGACCACGTCTGCAACGAAAACCTCTACAGCCTGAGCCTCGAGCAGATCGCCGAGCGCGGCATCAAGACCCTGCCGCAATCCCTCAAGGAAGCCTGCGACGCGCTGGAAGCCGACGCGCTGTTCGCCGAAGTGCTCGGCCCGCAGATCGTGGGCGAGTTCATCAAGCTCAAGCGCATGGAGTGGGTGGAGTACAGCCGCCATGTGAGCGACTGGGAAATCCAGCGCTATACCGAATTTTTCTGACACCGTGTGACGGAGACTTGTTATGTGTGGAATCGTAGGCCTGTACCTGAAGAATCCGCAGCTGGAACCCCAGCTCGGCAAGCTGTTTGAACCCATGCTGCAAGCCATGACCGACCGTGGCCCGGACAGCGCCGGTTTCGCCATCTACGGCGATGAAGTCGCCGATGGCTGGGTCAAGCTGACCCTGCAAGCCACCACCGAAGCCTTCGATTGGAAAGGCTTGATGGGCGAGCTGGAAGGGCGCCTCGGCTGTTCCCTGGACTGGTTCCAGAACGCCAGCGCCGCCGTATTGAAGATCCACGCCGACGAAACCCCGGTGCGCCTGGCCCTGGCCGAACTGGCGCCGAGCGTGCGCATCATGAGCGCCGGGCAGAGCATCGAGATCCTCAAGGGCATGGGCCTGCCCCAGGAAATTTCCCAACGCTTCGGCCTGGCAAACATGCAGGGCAGCCACATCATCGGCCACACCCGCATGGCCACCGAAAGCGCGGTGACCATGGAAGGCAGCCACCCGTTCTCCACCGGCGCCGACCTGTGCCTGGTGCACAACGGCTCGCTGTCCAACCACTTTCGCCTGCGCCAGGAACTCAAGCGCGAAGGCATCCACTTCGAAACCGACAACGACACCGAAGTCGCCGCCGGCTACCTGACCTGGCGCCTGCAACAGGGCGACTCGCTCAAAGAGGCGCTGGACCATTCCCTGGAAGACCTCGACGGCTTCTTCACCTTCGCCATCGGCACGCGCAACGGCTTTGCGGTGATCCGCGACCCGATTGCGTGCAAGCCGGCGATCTTGGCCGAGACCGACGACTACGTCGCCATGGCCTCCGAATACCAGGCGCTGTCGAGCCTGCCGGGCATCGAGAACGCGCGGATCTGGGAGCCGGCGCCGGCCACGTTGTACATCTGGGAACGCCCGTCAGCTTAAGGAGCGCACACATGAAAACCATCGATCTTTCCACCGCCACCGTGCGTGACCTCAACCAGGCGCTGCACGCCCAGGCCATCGACAACGAGTGGCGCGTGACCCATTCCAACGGCAAGCACAACCTCGCGGTGGGGGTGAACCAGGCCGTGTCCATCGATATCGAGGGCCACGCCGGCTACTACTGCGCGGGCATGAACCAGCAGGCCTCGATCACCGTGCACGGCAATGTCGGCGTGGGCTGCGCCGAGAACATGATGTCCGGCTCGGTGCGCGTCAAAGGCAGCGCGTCCCAGGCGGCCGGGGCCACGGCCCATGGCGGTCTGCTGGTGATCGAGGGCGACGCGGGCGCGCGTTGCGGGATCTCCATGAAGGGCATCGACATCGTCGTCGGCGGCAGCATTGGCCATATGAGCTGCTTCATGGGCCAGGCCGGGCGCCTGGTGGTGTGCGGCGACGCCGGCGATGCGCTGGGGGATTCGCTCTACGAAACCCATATCTACGTGAAAGGCACGGTGGAGTCCCTGGGCTCGGACTGCGTCGAAAAAGAGATGCGCAGCGAGCACCTGCAAGAGTTGCAGGAGCTGCTCGACCGCGCCGGTTTCGCCCACCAGGCGGCGGATTTCAAGCGCTACGGCTCGGCCCGTCAACTCTACAACTTCAAAGTCGATAACGCCTCCGCGTACTGATCAGGAGCTCCACCATGACTGAACAAACCCCTCCGGTCCTGCGCGAGTCGGCCACCTTCGACCGCCTGACCATCCAGGAAATCCAGCGTGCCGCCGAAACCGGCATCTACGACATTCGCGGTGGCGGCACCAAGCGCAAGCTGCCGCACTTCGATGACTTGCTGCTGCTCGGCGCCAGCGTGTCGCGCTACCCGCTGGAAGGCTATCGCGAGAAGTGCGGCACCGATGTGATCCTCGGCAACCGCTTCGCCAAGAAGCCGATCCACCTGAAGATCCCGGTGACCATCGCCGGTATGAGTTTCGGTGCATTGTCGGCCAACGCCAAGGAAGCCCTGGGCCGTGGCGCGACCATCGCCGGCACCAGCACCACCACCGGTGACGGCGGCATGACCCCGGAAGAGCGCGGCCAGTCCCAGCACCTGGTGTATCAGTACCTGCCATCACGCTACGGCATGAACCCGGATGATTTGCGCAAGGCCGACGCCATCGAGATCGTCCTCGGCCAGGGCGCCAAGCCCGGCGGTGGCGGCATGTTGCTCGGCATGAAAGTCACCGAGCGTGTGGCCGGCATGCGCACCTTGCCGATCGGCGTGGACCAGCGCAGCGCCTGCCGCCACCCGGACTGGACCGGCCCCGACGACCTGGCGATCAAGATTGCCGAGCTGCGCGAAATCACCGATTGGGAAAAACCGATCTACGTGAAAATCGGCGCGAGCCGGCCGTATTACGACGTGAAGCTGGCGGTCAAGGCCGGTGCCGATGTGATCGTGCTCGACGGCATGCAAGGCGGCACCGCCGCGACCCAGGAAGTGTTTATCGAGCATGTGGGCATCCCGATTTTGTCGGCCATCCCGCAAGCGGTACAGGCTTTGCAAGAGATGGGCATGCACCGCAAGGTCCAGTTGATCGTGTCGGGCGGGATTCGCAACGGTGCCGATGTGGCCAAGGCCATGGCGATGGGCGCGGATGCGGTCGCCATCGGCACGGCGGCGCTGATTGCCCTGGGTGACAACCACCCACGGCTGGACGCGGAACTGAAAAAGATCGGCTCGGCCGCCGGCTTCTATGACGACTGGCAAAACGGCCGCGACCCGGCCGGCATCACCACCCAGGACCCGGAGCTGTCCAAGCGCCTCGACCCGGTGGAAGGCGGGCGGCGGTTGGCCAACTACCTGCGGGTGATGGTGCTGGAGGCGCAGACCATGGCCCGTGCGTGCGGCAAGTCGCACCTGCACAACCTCGACCCCGAGGACCTGGTGGCGCTGACAGTGGAATCGGCCGCCATGGCGCGGGTGCCGCTGGCGGGGACCAGTTGGGTGCCGGGTTCCGGTTACTGAGTTTACCCCCCCTGTAGGAGCGAGCTTGCTCGCGAAGATCGTCAACGATAACGCTGGCACCCTGGATGAACGCGTTGCCTGGACGTTTTTCGCGAGCAAGCTCGCTCCTACACACTTCTGTTGCAGGAGCTTTGAACATGATCAATCGTCTTCTCGGCAAATCCCTTATTGGCTTATTGGCGACCGGTGCACTTGTGCCCCTCGCCCAGGCCGCCGACGCCCCCACCTTGAACACCGGCAGCACCGCCTGGATGGTCACCGCCGCCGTGCTGGTGCTGTTCATGTGCTTGCCGGGGCTCGCGTTGTTCTACGGTGGCCTGGTCCGTGCGAAAAACATGCTTTCGCTGTTCACCCAGTGCTTCGGCATTGCCGGCTTGGTGGGCGTGCTGTGGGTGATCTACGGCTACAGCATGGTGGTCGACACCACCGGCATGGTCGAAGGGCAGGTGACCTTCAACAGTTTTGTCGGCGGCCTGAGCCGCGCCTTCCTGGCGGGCATGACCCCGGAGAGCCTGGTGGGGGATATTCCGGAAGGGGTGTTCGTGACCTTCCAGATGACCTTCGCCATCATCACCCCGGCCCTGATCGCCGGCGCCTTTGCCGAACGCATGAAGTTCTCGGCGGCGCTGCTGTTCATGGCCATCTGGTTCACCCTGGTCTATGCCCCGGTGGCGCATATGGTCTGGGGCGGTTCGGGGGCCTTGATGCATAACTGGGGCGTGCTCGACTTTGCCGGCGGCACCGCCGTGCACATCAATGCCGGTGTGGCTGCGCTCGCTGCGTGCCTGATCCTCGGCAAGCGCAAGGGCTACCAGAACACGCCGATGCCGGCGCATAACCTCAGCCTGACCATGGCCGGCGCGGCGATGCTCTGGGTCGGCTGGTTCGGCTTCAATATCGGCTCCGGTGGCGGCCTCAGCGGCACCTCGGGCATCGTCATGCTCAACACTCAGTTGGGCGCCTGCGCCGGGATTCTCGGCTGGATGTTCACCGAGTGGTTCAAGGTCGGCAAGCCCAGTGCCCTCGGCCTGGCCAGCGGCGCGTTGGCCGGCCTGGTGGGGATCACCCCGGCGTGTGCCTACGTGGGCGTCGGCGGTGCGTTGGCCATCGGCTTGTTGTGCGGGGTGTTCTGCTACTTGAGCGTGACGGTGTTGAAGCGCCGTTTCGGCTACGACGACAGCCTCGATGTGTTCGGCCTGCACGGCATTGGCGGGATGATTGGCGCGGTGTTGACGGGCGTGTTCTGTGTACCGTCCATGGGGGGCCTGGTGGAAGGCGTGACCATGGGCGGGCAGGTGGTTGCCCAGCTCAAGGGGGTGCTGCTGACTACGGTGTACTGTTTTGTGATCAGTTGGATCATCCTCAAGGGGGTCAATGCCCTGGTTGGCTTGCGTGCCCATGAGTCGGTGGAGGAGATGGGGTTGGACCTGGCCGAGCATAATGAGCGGGCCTACAACCACTGATCATTCCCCCTGAGTAAACGCAGCTCAAAATGTAGGAGGGGAGCTTGCTTCCGTGATGGCTCAGGAGCCGACGACTATCTAACTGATGCCCCGCTACCTAAATGTGGGAGGGGGCTTGCTCCCGATGGCGGCCTGACAGCCGACCAGGATGTTGGATCAGTTCGAGTACATATCCGTTGCTGCGGTCACGGCCGCTATGGGTTCCGCCCTTACGGCGGGTCACTTTTGGAAAAGAGCCCCAAAAGTAACCAAAAGGGCTCTTGCCCCACCACTCGGCACCTCGCCTAGGCTCGGTGTGCCCGTAATCCGACAGTGATGTGGGGGGCCGCCGCCACGCGCCATCCATGGCGCGGGGCGGCTAAACCGGCATCCCTGCCGGTTTACCCCCCAAATCACTATCGGATTCCGGCCAGCGTGGTTAACGGGGCGCCTGAGATCAAGATCAAGATCAAGATCTAAAGCAAGATCAAGATCTACAGCAAGAGCAAGAGCGGCTCGCTTCGCATCGTGGTTAGCGTTGTGGATACCTAGGCGCCTACAGCGGTCTGTCAGTCAGCTTGGTTGTAGCTGAGCCACGGCCATCGGGGGCAAGTTCCCTCCCGCATTTGCCTTGCTGCGTTGCAGCTGGCTCGCCACCAGGGTGTTCTTCAGCAGGTAGGCAATCGTCATTGGCCCCACACCGCCGGGCACCGGTGTGATTGCGCTGGCCACGGTGCGTGCGCTGGCGTAATCCACATCCCCCACCAACCGTGTGCCGGTCTCGGTGGTGATGCGGTTGATCCCCACATCAATCACCACTGCGCCGGGCTTGAGCCAACTGGCGTCGATCAACTGCGGCCGGCCTACGGCGGCGACGACGATGTCGGCTAAACGGCACAACGCCGGGGCATCGACGCTGCGCGAGTGCACCACGCTGACCGAGCAGTTGGCCTGCAGCAGCAGGGTCGCCATGGGTTTGCCGACAATGTTCGAACGACCGATCACCACCGCGTGCAAGCCGCTCAAGTCGCCGCAGGTTTCGTGCAGCAGGCGCATGCAGCCGCTGGGCGTGCAGGGCGTGAGCACCTCGATGCCTTGCACCAGGCCACCGACGTTTTCGCGGTGGAAGCCATCCACATCCTTGATCGGGTCGATCGCGTGGATCACTGCCGCTTCGTCGATATGCGCCGGCAGCGGTAACTGCACCAGGATGCCGTTGACCGTCGTGTCGGCGTTCAACTGGGCAAGCAGGTCGAGCACCTGCGTCTGGCTGGCATCCTCCGGCAGCCGGTATTCCAGGGAGCGAATCCCGACTTCCTTGGCCCGCAGCAGCTTATTGCGCACGTAGACGTGGCTGGCCGGGTCATCGCCCACCAGCAATACCGCCAGGGCCGGGTAGATTTGCTGCGAGGCGAGCAGCAGGACCTCTTCGCGAACCTCGTCGAGCACCTGGGCAGAGATGGCCTTGCCGTCGATATCGCGGGCAAGCGTGGGGAGAGAGCTGGTCAAAAGCGTCACCGTTGTCTGGGGAAATAAGGCGCTGAGGGATAAGACTCCCTCAGCCATAGGCAGGCCGGAAGGCTCAGGCTACCAGTTGATGGCAGGCATACACCACCAGCACACCGGCGACCAGCGTGGCATAGGGCAGCCAGCCGGCGCGGCGCTGGCCGTCATCGGCCTGGATATACAGGTCGGTGAGCATGGCGGCAGGGAAGCGGCCCTTGTCCTGTACATAGTGGCGGTAGCAGAACACCGGCAGGATCAGCAGCGCCAACAGCAAGCCGGTGACCAGCGTGCCTGCGCCCCAGATGTCCGCGCCCAGGCCCATGCAGGCCAGGTTGACGAAACTCAGCACGCCGCCGGCCGCCAGCAGCACGGTGGGGGCTTTGTACGGGCGCACCCAGTCGGGGCGGTCCAGGCGGTGGATCCAGCCGGCATTGAGGTTGAGGAAGTTGAAGATGATGTAGCTGACGTTGGACGCCGCAAGCACGAATACGTAGTCCGACATCAGCAACAGCAGCAGGTTGAACGACAGGTCGGTCCACATCGCCGCTGTCGGCGCGCCATGTTCGTTGGTGCGCCCCAGGTACTTGGGCAGCCAGCCATCCACCGAGGCCTGGTACAGGGTGCGCGACGAACCGGACATCGAGGTCATGATCGCCAGCAACGTCGCCAGCACCAGCATGATCAGCACGATATTGGCCACCACCTTGCCGCCGCCGATGCTGTCGGCCATCACCTGGCCAACGCCCATGCCGCTGTAGATCGCGGGCGAGAGCAGGCCGCTGTACACCGCGGGCGTCACGATTGCGCCACTGGCGTCGAGCACCGCCGGCGTTACCAGTTGGCCCAGCCCGAGGCTGCCTTGGAACGCCAGCGGCACCAGGGTGAACACCAGGATGCACAGCAGGCCGGCGTAGAAGATCGCCTTGAAGGTGTCGCGCTTGGGGTCCTTGAATTCGCGGGTGTAGCACACCGCCGTTTCAAAGCCGTAGGTGGACCACGCCGCCATGAACAGCCCACCGGCCATCAGTGACCAGCCGGACATATCCCACGGCCCATCGATGACTTGCCCGGCCGCGTCATGGGCCAGGGGGTACAGCGGCAGGAAGTTGGCCTGGGTCGCATCCCCGGTGAACAACGGCACCACGCCCACCAGCAGCAGCGGAATCAACGAGGTGACGCCGAGCACCAGGGTCAGGCGCGCCGACCGCAGGATGCCGCCGTGCTGCACGGCAAACACCGTGAGCAAAATCAACAAGCCAATGGCGAACGTCGCGTTGATGCGCAACGACAGGCCGCTCTTGACCCAGCCGAGGTCCAGCAGGGTCAGTTGCCAGGTGTTGATCAACGCATCGGCGGGAAACAGCGCCGTGAGGATATACCCCGCCGCCAGCCCCGAACCGATGGACAGCACCGGCGACCAGGCCAGCCAGTTGCACCACACTGACACCGGTGCGATCAGCTTGCTGTAGCGCACCCACGCCACCGCGCCGTACACCGAGGCGCCGCCGGATTTGTGCGGGAACAGCCCGGCGATCTCGGCGTAGGTGAAGGCCTGTATAAACCCGAACAGGATCGACACGATCCACACGATCCATGCCGGTTTGCCCACCGTGGCGGCGATCGCACCGATGGAGAACAACACCAGCGCGGGCACGCCACTGGCGACCCAGAAGGCCCCGCGCCAGTCGATCTTGCGGTGCAGGCTGCCCACCGAGCCGGCAGCCTGCGGTACAGCCTCGAACGTCGTCGCTTCCATCTTCGTATTCCCATGTCTGAATAGCGGTTAGGTTGGGGCAGTCAAAATGGGGTGGCACACACGTTTCGGGACGATCAGCTGCGCACCCGGCTTTTGTCCGGGTCGTAGAAAATCGCTGCGCTGACCGTGGCGCTGATGCGCTTCTGCAGGCCATCGACTTTGCCAATTTCAAGTTCAGTGCCGGGCTCGGCGCAGCTCACGTCGACCCGGCACAGCGCGATATTGCTGGCCAGCAGCGGTGAGCGGCAGGCACTGGTGATCACCCCGACCTGGGCTCGGCCCTGGTACACCGGGTCGCCATGGTGGGCGGTCTCGTTGCCGCTCAGGTGCAGGCCGACCAGCTTGTGGCTGGGGTGTGCGCTGCGCCGCAGCAGGGCGTCGCGACCGATAAAGTCATCGGTCTTGCTCTTGAGCGGCACGCTGAAACCGATACCGGCCTCGAACGGATCGGTCTGGTCGCTGAACTCGTAGCCGGCGAAAATCAGCCCGGCTTCGATGCGCAGCAGGTCCAGGGCTTCCAGGCCCAGGGGCACCAGCCCCAAGGGTTGGCCGAGTTGCCAGATGCGGTCCCAGACCCGTTCGGCGTCTTCGGGCTGGCACCACACCTCAAAGCCCAGTTCGCCGGTGTAGCCGGTGCGCGAAATCATCAACGGGCAGCCGTCGAAACCGTCCAATCGACCGACCAGGAAGCGAAACCAGCCGAGGGTTTCCACACTCGGTTGCGTGGGCGGGGTCCAGACCATCTGCTTGAGCAGCTCGCGACTCAGCGGCCCTTGCACCGCCAGGTTGTGAATCTGCTCGCTGGCGGACTTGACCCACACCTTCATGCCCAGTTTCTGTGCCTGCTCGCGCAACCACACGCCGGCGTAGTCTTCGCCGCAGATCCAGCGGAAGTTGTCCGGGCCCAGGCGCAGCAGGGTACCGTCGTCGAGCATGCCGCCGTGGGCGTGGCACATCGCCGAATACACCACCTGGCCCACCGCCAGGCGCCGTACGTCGCGGGTCAGGCAGTACTGCAACAGGGCTTCGGCGTCGGGGCCGATGATTTCGAATTTGCGCAGGGCGGTCAGGTCCATCACCGCCACCCGTTCGCGGCAACCGAGGTATTCCTCGGTGACGCCGTAACCGTCGTAGCGCAGCGGCAGCCACCAGTTGCGGTAGTCGGTGAAGCTGCCGGTGAGGGCGCGGGTACGTGAGTGAAACGCGGACTCACGGGTGAGGATCGGGTCGGCATCCGCCGTGGTTCGAGTGCTCATGGCGATGGAAAAACGCTCCTTCTCGCTGTAGATGCGGACATGGATATCGGTCGGGTTCCAGCCATTGGCCGGGTCAATGTCATCCGGGCACGAGGTACTGCCACACAGCAGGTCGGTCATGGCCCGCAGCAGCACATAATCGCCGGGCCGTGACCAGGGTTCATCCAGGGTCATCTGCTGGTGCGCATCGATACCGGTGTTGAAGAAGAAATTGATCGCCGGCCAGCCGTTGCGCGCCTGCACGCCATGGGGGGCGAGGACGCGGCTGAGGTTGTCGCTGCAGTTGTCGTGCCCGAAATAGCCATGGGTTTCGTAGTAGCGCGCCGCGCAGGCCAGGGCGAATGAATCGTGGCGCCCGACCGTGTCTTGCACCACCTCCAGCATCGGTTGCATATGGCGGTCGAAAAACTTCGAAAACAGCCCCGGTGCCGGGTAGGCGCTGCCGTTCAGGGTGCGCGTGACGGTCTGGTCCAGGTCCAGCTCGACGCCGCGATCCAGGGCGCGCCGGTCGAGGGCGACGAAGTCCGAACACTGGCGGCCCGCGACGTCCAGCACCTGGATGTACTGCCCTTTGGCGACGGTGTAGCCGTGGGCCGTGCCCGCCCGAAGGGTGAATTCGTCGAGTACATGGCCCAACGGCTCGGGCAGGGCCGGCAGCAGCAGCGGCGACGGATTGGCCCGCGTCACTATCAGACGCAGCTCGCTGGGCCGGTATTGCCGGTCGACGGCGGTGGCCTCGGCGGGGGCGGCGACGATCACCAGCAGCGCGTCCTCGGCGACAAACTGCCGGCTGTGGCCGGGCGGGCTGTCGGCGTCCCATAGCGAGGCCGCCAGCGGCAAGGCCTGTGCATCGATGCCGCGCCGCTGGAGCGCCTGGCCGATACGCCCAGGCACGCTGCACGCCGTTGACCCGCTCAGGCCCCAGCTCGCCAGGGCGCTGCGGCCGCCGGCGTCGAGGGCCAGCAGTGCGCAGGTTTGCCGGCCTTCGACGTCGATCACTTGCAGGCCGTCGCCGGGCTGCAAGTCGACCAGGGTCACACCGCCGGCGGCCACGCGGTAGCGTTCCAGGTTCGGCGCGCGGGCAAACAGCCCGGGTTCGCGGGGATGGGAAACACGCGGTGCATTCATCATCAGCCGACCGACTTGATGGGGGTCGCGGGCTCGCCCAGGTACGCCGCCATCGAGTCATCCAGGGCCTGCAACCACGGCGTGTGGTGCGGCGGCGACTGGGTGCCGGTCATCAGCGAGCGATAGGACTTGTCGCGATAGCCCATGATGTTTTCCGCCTTGTCGTGCTTCCAATGCAGGAAGGTTTCGTTGACGGCGGCGATGTCGAAATTCGGGTAGTCGGTGGCGTCCACCAGTTGCTGGATATAGGCGCCCTGGTACTCGAACATCTGCTGGTTGGTTTCCAGGGCCTGTTCCCGTGCGTGCCACGCTTGGCTGTCGGCGACCATGTCGGCGTGGCCGGGCAGTTGAATGCGCCCGAGGATCACGTCGCGGGCATACCAGGCCTGGGCGTCGAACATGTTGAAGGAGTACCACTGGTCCTGCATGCCGAGGTAGATCAGGCGGGGATTGGGTTCCCAAAACACGCCCTTGTAGAGATTCATCGGCCACAGGCGGTTGTCGGTCTTGAGGCTCAGTGCATCGGGCAGGAACGGGAAGTGGTGCTTGTAGCCGGTGCACAGGATCACCGCGTCGATGTGCTTGCTGCTGCCATCGACAAAGTACGCGCGGTTGTTTTCCAGGCGCTGGAGCAGCGGTTTTTCTTCCCAGTTATCCGGCCAGGCATAGCCCATGGGCGCACTGCGGTAGCAACTGGTGATGCTGCGCGCGCCGTATTTGTAGCATTGCGAGCCGATGTCCTCGGCCGAATAGCTGCTGCCGACGATCAGCAGGTCCTTGTCCTTGAACTCCAGCGCCTCGCGAAAATCGTGGGCATGCAGGATGCGCCCGGCGAACTGTTCGAAGCCTTCGAAATACGGCACCTTGGGCGTGGAGAAGTGGCCGCAGGCGTTGATCACGTAGTCGAATGCTTCACAGGTCAAGGTGTCGCTGGTGTAGTCGTGGGCGTAGAGGGTGAAGCGCTGGCTCTGTTCGTCGAAGGTGACTTGGCGCACCACATTGTTGAAGCGGATGTAGTCGCGCACGCCGGCCTTTTCCACGCGGCCCTTGATGTAGTCCCACAGCACTTCACGCGGCGGGTAGGAACCGATGGGCCGGCCGAAATGCTCTTCGAAGGTGTAGTCGGCGAACTCCAGGCATTCCTTGGGGCCGTTGGACCACAGGTAGCGGTACATGCTGCCGTGCACCGGCTCGCCGTTCTCGTCGAGGCCGGTGCGCCAGGTGTAGTTCCACATGCCACCCCAGTCCTGCTGTTTTTCAAAGCACACCAGCTCAGGGATGGCGGCGCCTTTGTCGCGGGCCGACTGGAACGCGCGAAGTTGCGCCAGGCCGCATGGGCCGGCACCGATGATTGCAACACGTAGGGTCATGAGCGTGCCTCCTGAAGGTTTCAGCGAAAGATCACTGTCTTGTCCTGGTTGATGAACACCCGGTGTTCCAGGTGGTATTTCAGGGCTTTGGAAAGGGCCACGGTTTCGGTGTCGCGGCCGATGGCGACCAGCGAGTCGGGCAGGTGGGTATGGTCGACGCGCTGGATTTCCTGCTCGATGATCGGGCCTTCATCCAGGTCGCTGGTGACGTAGTGGGCGGTGGCGCCGATCAGCTTGACGCCACGGTCATAGGCTTGGTGATACGGCTTGGCGCCCTTGAATCCTGGGAGGAACGAGTGGTGGATATTGATCGCCCGGCCCGACAGTTGCTGGCACAGGCCGTCGGACAGGATCTGCATGTAGCGCGCGAGCACCACCAGGTCGGTCTGGGTGTCTTCGACGATGCGCATCAGCTCGGCTTCCTGGCCGGCCTTGGTGTCCTGGGTGATCGGCAGGTAGATGAAGCGGATGCCTTCGCGTTCGGCCATCGCCCGCAGGTCCAGGTGGTTGGAGACCACGGCGGTGATGTGCATGTCCATCTCGCCCTTGCGGTGGCGGTAGAGCAGGTCGGTGAGGCAGTGGTCGAACTTGCTGACCATCAGCAGCACGCGGGTCGGTTGGCGCGAGCTGAACAACTGCCAGTGCATGTCGAAGCCACCGGCCAGGTCGCCGAGGCCTTTGCGCAGGGCGCCGATGTCGCCGCTCACGCCGGTGTTGAAACGGAACACCGCGCGCATGAAAAACTGCCCGGTGAACTCATCGTCGAACTGCGCCAGCTCGCTGATGTAGCACTGCTGTTGGGCCAGGCACGCGCTGATCGCGGCGACGATCCCGGACGCCGCCGGGCAGGTGATCTTGAGAATGTAATGTTCGCGGGAGGCGTCCATCGAAAGCTCCTGAGTTCAGTGAAGGAAGGCTCAGCCCTTGGCCGTGCGCTTGGTTTTCTGCGGGTCGTCGAAGGGCAGGGCGTGGGTGCTGGCGCTGGCCTCAAGGCTGCCGCGAACCTGCAAGGCAATACCGGGTTCGGAACAGGCGACGCTCATGCGCGCGATGGCCATCGAGCGTTTGCTCAGGCGCGAATACATGCCGCAGGTGATCACGCCGACTTGCTGGTTGCCCTGCCACAAGGTGTCGCCGGCCTCGGCGGCGCGGACGCCCTCAAGCAGCACGCCGGTGATTTTGAAGCGCTCCTGGCCGCGCAGGCGCAGGTGTTCTTCGGCGCCACGGAAGGCGTTCTTGCCAGGTGAAACAGTGAAATCCAGGCCCATTTCCCAGAGGGTGTCGCCGGCCTTCTGGTCGGCGAAGGGGTACATCTGCGAGTTGTCGTAGGGGAAAAACATCAGCGAGCTTTCCACCCGCAGCCAGTCCAGGGCGGTGAAGGCGCAGGGGATGATCCCCAGGCTCGCGCCTTGTTCGAGGATGCTGTCCCACAGGAACGGCGCATCGGCGGCCTTGCAGAAAATCTCATAGCCACGTTCGCCGGTGTAGCCGGTGCGCGAGATCATCACCGGGCGGTCGAACAGGCGGGTTTGCAGGTGGTGGAAGTACGCCAGTTGGCGGATGCCCGGCACGTGTTCGGCGAGGAAATCCACCGCCAGCGGACCTTGCAGCGACAGGTCGTGCAGGTCGTCATCGAACAGCACCGCCACTTGCCGGCCCTGGGCCGAGCGCACGAGCATTTCATGCCCGGCGCCGGCGCCATGCACCACCATGAACGCGTTGGGGCCGGTGCGGTAGACGATGCAGTCATCGACGAACTTGCCGTCCTCGTCGAGCATCGAGGCATACACCGATTTGCCCGGGTAGAGCTTGGCGATGTCGCGGGTGGTAGCCCACTGCAACAGGCTCTCGGCGTGGGGCCCCACGTAATGGACTTTTTTCAGGCCGGACACGTCCATCAGGCCGGCGCGGGTGCGGATCGCCTGGTGGTGGTCGGCGAGGTCACTGCTGTAGGTCCAGGCAGTGCCCATGCCGTTCCAGTCTTCGAGGTGGGAGCCGAGGGCGCGGTGCCGGTCGGCCAATGCAGAAATACGCCATGAGTGGGTCATGTGAGGTTCCTTGTCGTAGAAGAAGGGGCATCAGGCCTGTGGGTCGAACTGGCTCAGCCACTCGACCAGCGTGTGGCGGTAGCGGGTCATGCCCTTGTAGTCGGCGATGGGGTCGGGCAGGTCGCGCAGCACGCGGTGCAGGCGACAGCCCCAGCCGGGTTGCGTGACCAGCTCGTCCAGGCTGATCAGGTAGGTGCGGATGCTGAACATCACCGCGTGGCTGCGCGGCAGGCGCGCCATCACTTGCAGCTCGACCCGCAGGTGCACCTGCTGGCCGACGTTCTGCGCGGTGATCCGGCCGCGATCGGCGCCCCATTCATGGAAGGTTTCCGGCGACGAATCCAGGCGCGGGTTGATGGTCAGGGTCCAGTTCAAGCGCCGTACCGGCTGGCCGACCTGCAGGTTGAGCAGGTACTTCAGCGCCCGTTCGAACACGCCCATCTGATGGGCCATGGGCACCGGTGCGTGCCATTGCTTGAAACTCATGCCGGCGTCGAACGCCAGCGACCAGTCGGCCGGGCTGGTGACCAGGCCGGCGTCCATGTACAGGTCGCCGTCGCGCTGGTCGAGCAGGGCGAAATCCCCCTGCACCTGGCGGCCGATGTACTCCAGCGGCGCACAGGGCAGGCTGCTGGCATCGCCGAAGATGAAGGCCTGGTCGATGTCCAACAGGTGGTTGCGCCACTGCCAGCGCTCGCCGTTTTGCGTCAGGCTGAACGACTGCGGGTAGTCGGCGGCCAGGTGTTCCATGATCATCTGCAGCGCATCCCAGGCCGCCACTTGCATGTGGGGCATCACCAGGTAGCGGCGTGGGTCCTTGTCCAGCACCAGGGCGCGCTCGGCCATTTCCGAGCGGTAGTGCTCGTCGATGTCGAAGGCGTGCTCATAGATCGAGCCGGGGTCGCGGGAGATGGCCGGTTCGATGTTTACCGAGTACAGGTAGCTGTCCTCGATAAAGGGAAAGGGGAAACGCCGGATCGCTGCCGGGCTGTTGCGAAAGCTGAAATCGTCGCGATAGCTCAGCACGGGGCTCGTTTGCAGGGGCATGGCACTCACTCCTATAGGTCCAGCGAAACGCAGGGGCCGCTGCCGCGCGAGACGCAGGGCATCAGAAAGTCGGCCTGCTCGGCCGGGCTGAGGAAGCTGTCGCGGTGTTCGATGGCGCCGCCCTGGTGGCGCGTGATGCACTGGCCGCAGACTCCGCCACGGCACAGGTTGGGCACCTGTAGTCCGGCGTGTTCCAGGGCTTCGAGCAGGCTTTGCTCGGCCTCGACCCGCAGGCGTCGGCCGCTGCGCAGCAGCTGCAGGTCGAATGGCTGGCCGGGTTGTGCGCCCTTGAAGGCTTCCGAATGCACACGCCTGCTCGGCCAACCGAGGCGTGTGGCGTGTTGCTCAACCGCCTCGAGCAAGGGCTGCGGGCCACAGGTGTAGACGTGGCTGCCCAGCGGCCGGTTGCCGAGGATTGGGTTAAGGTCCGGGCGCCGGTCGTAGGTGTGCAGGCGCGGGCCGAGACGCTGTTGCAGCTCGTCGAGATAGGCGTCGCTGAGGCCCCGGCGGAACAGGTAATGCAGCTCGAAGTTGGCCTGCTGTTGTTCCATCGCGGCGATATAGGCCATGAACGGCGTGATCCCGATCCCGGCGGCGATGAGGATATGCAGGTGCGCGGTGCCATGGGGCGCGAACAGATTGGCCGGTGGTGAAATCTGCAGGGTGTCGCCGACCTGCACCTGCCTGTGCAGGTACTGCGAGCCACCGCGCGAGGCGTCTTGCAGGCGCACGGCGATGCGGTAGTGCTGGGTGTGCGCCGGGTCGCTGGTGAGTGAATAGGCGTTGCGCACCGTGCCCTCGCCCAGCGGCAGGTGCACCTGCACATGGCTGCCGGGCGAGAAGCCGGGCAGGCTGCCCGTGGCGGGCGTCAGGGTGAATTCGCGCACCACCGGCGTGAGCATGCGTGCGGCGCTGACCTGGACGTTGAGGGCCGCGCTCATGGCTGGAACCCCGCGTAGGGTTGGTCGGGGTTGATGCACACGCCGAGATACGCCCCCAGGCGCCGGGAAAAATGCGTGCGGACCTCCAGCCCGACGTGGCAGCCGATGCAGTTCAACAGCGGCTCCGGCCCGGCCGCCTGGGTCAGGCCGCAGTGTGCGCAATACACCTGGCGCAGGCCGGGGATGCAGGTCATGTCGATCTCGTCGTGTTCCAGGCCAGCGACGCGGGCCTCGCCGTGCACACGCCAGATAAAGGCTTCGTCGCCCAGCAGGTAGAGCCGGCAGCCCACGGTGGCGCTGGCCAGCGCCTGTTGCAGGCGTCGCGCAAACTCGGGGTGTTCGCCGTTCAACAGCACGGGCATGTGCAGTTCGCTGATGAACGCTGCGCTGGCGGCGGCTGATTGCATCACCACGATGGGGCGGCTGCGGGTAGGCGTCATGCGGGCTCTCCACGGTGTGTGTTTGTTTCCTGTTGGGAGAGATACTTTCCTATGGGGAAAATCTTCTCAATCTGGAAAAAGGGCTATGCCTTTGGAGATAAGCCTTGCGCGCCGGCCATTCGGGGCATGGAAGTTGCTGGGCCTTTCGACCACACAGAGCAACCGGACGGGGAGTTATCAAAGAGTGCTGACACGACCAAAAGGCTGGCCGCTCTGGTTGGGGCCTGTACGCGCCGAACAGGCGCGCAGCGTGCGCAGGTTGTTGGCCGGGTTGCCCTTGCACGCTGACGGTGCCTTGTCGGGTTTCCTGGACCGTTTCGACGCACTGCTGCCGCCTGCCCGGCTTAACCTGATCCTCGGCGGCGAAGACCTGGGCCCGACGCGGCGAGGGTGGGTCGACGGCTGCCAGGCGGTCGCGCGTTGCCCCTGGCGCGACGCCAGCGTGACGGACGCTCCCCAAGCCTGCGGACCTTGCCGGCAACGGGGCGTGCACCGTCTGGTGTGCGCCTTGCCCGAGGGTGAAAAGGGCGCATTGCTGCTCGACACCCCCCGGCGCGCCGGTGCCAGTTGGCGCCAGTTACTGGAAGAGGCGGCGCAGGCGGTAGGCGTGAGCGTACGCCTGCGCAGCCACAACCGTGAGCAGCAGCGCAAACAGGCGACCTCCCGCCACGGCGCCCTGGCCCGTGAGCTGCACGATTCGGTGGCGCAGCAGTTGGGCTACCTGTCGTTCCAGGCCCATGGCTTGCAGTCGCAGCTGGGCGAGCCGGCACTGCAGGACTTGTGCACCGGCCTGAGCCAACTGCAACGCCAGGTGCGCGAGCTGATCACCAGTGCGCGCCTGACCATGGACGGGCGCTCGCTGCGCCAGGCCCTGGCCGATTCGGTCGCGGAGTTCTCGCGGCGCTGCATCATTGTCTTCGAACTCGACAACCGCCTGGCCGACGACGCCCTGAGCCCGGAAACCGAATTGCAGATCCTGCAGATCATTCGCGAGGCCCTGGCCAATGCGGTGCGGCATTCCCACGCGCGCCACGTGCGCATCGAACTGCGCCAGACCCAGGACGGCGACGCCTCGGTGTCGGTGGAAGACGATGGCATCGGCTTGATCCCGGCCTGCGACGAGCACAACCATTTCGGCCTGGCGATTATCCGCGAGCGCGCCGCCAGCATCGGCGCACGGCTGAGCATAGAAGCGATCCGCCCGCACGGGGTGCGCGTGCACCTTGGCCTGCGCCGCCACCACGATCTGCCACAGGGGAGTCTCGATGGACTGCACGACCTTATTACTGATCGATGATCACCCGTTGTTTCGCAAGGGCCTGGCGCAGTTGTTCGATGCCAGCGGCGACTTCGAAGTGGTGGGGCAGGCGGCCAGCGGCCGCGAGGGCATCAACCTGGCCGTGAGCCTGACGCCGCAACAGGTGCTGCTGGATTTGCACATGCCTGGCCTCAGCGGATTACAGGTGCTGGATGAGCTGCGCCAGTTGCGCCTGGATTGCCAGGTGGTGGTGCTCACCGCCTCCATGGACCGCGCCGAGCTGCTCACGGCCTTGCGCCTGGGCGCCAGCGGTTATGTGCTCAAGGAAACCGAGCCGGATGCGTTGCTGGCGTATATGCGCAACTGTCACAAGGGCGCGATCGTGCTGGATTCGAGCCTGATTGCCTTGCTCGCCGACCAGGCCGAGCCCACGCAAGCGTGTGAGGCTGCGGGCAGCGAAAACCTTACCGAGCGCGAAGGCCAGACCCTGGCGCTGATCGCCGCCGGCATGAGCAACAAACAGATCGGCCGGGAGCTGGGGATCAGCGACGGCACGGTGAAAATCTACGTGCGCAGCCTGTTGCAGAAGCTCGGCCTGCATTCGCGCCTGGAGCTGGCGGCCTGGGTGCACAGCGGTGCCTTGATGAAACACGAGGAGCGCCACTAGATGAGGGACAGCCCCGAAGCGTTTGCGCCCCCGCCGATTGACCTGATGGATTGCTTTCCCGCCGCCTTATTGCAACTGCGCGACAACGGCCAGATCGCCCACTTCAACCTGGCCTGGGCCGAGTTGATGGGCCCGCCGGGCGCGGAGCGCAACCTGATGGACTACGTGCACCAGGAAGACCGCCCGCTATGGCGCCAGGCCTTGAATGAACTGCGCCGCCGCCCCGACACCTCATTCAACCAGCGCCTGCGCTTTGTGCACCCCAGTGGCGAACTGCGCTGGTTCGAGATCAGCCTCAAGCGCGGCCCCCAAGGCTTCTATTTGGTGGCCGGGGACGTTACTGCCCACAAGCGCCGCGAAATCGCCTGGCAGGCCAGCCAGCGCAGCAGCATGAGCTTGCTCGACAGCATGCCGGGCCTGATCTATCGCGGCCGCAACAACCGCGACTGGACCATGGAATTCGTCAGCGCCGGCTGCCTGCAACTCACCGGCTACCCTGCCGAACGCCTGGTGGACAACCATGAGTTCACCTACAACAGCCTGATCCTGGCGCAGGACGCTGACTACGTATGGCGCGAGGTGCAATATGCGTTGTCACGGCAGGAGCCGTTCGAGCTCAATTACCGGATTCGCTGCGCCGACCGCTCGATCAAGCATGTGTGGGAGAAGGGCGTGGGGATTTATGCGGATACCCGTGAGGTGTTGGGGATCGAGGGGGCGATTTTCGAGCGCAAGAGTTGACGGATAAACGCACTTCAAATGTGGGAGGGGGCTTGCCCCGATGAGGGAGTGTCAGTGAATGCATCTTTAACTGACACAACGCTATCGGGGGCAAGCCCTAATGCCAGTCAGTTAAGCGTACATCGCCTCCTGTAGGAGCGAGCTTGCTCGCGAAAAACGTCAACGATAACGCGTGCTTCCTGAATGAACGCGGCGCCTGTGAGTTTTTCGCGAGCAAGCTCGCTCCTACAAAAAGCCTTAACTGACTGGCATTAGGGCAAGCCCCCTCCCACATGGGATTCAATGCGCGCCTGCGGCCTTGTTCAGATCACTCTCCGCCCACTGCGTATACACACACGCATCCGCCGTCGCCCAGCGCACACGCACCGGGTCGCCGGCCTTGAGGGGCATGCCCGCGGCGGACAGCGCCTTGACTGTCATCGATGTGCCGCCGAGGGTTTTCACTGTGCAGGTCTGGCTTTCGCCGAGGAACAGCACCTCACCCACAATCGCCGACACTTCATTCCAGCCCGCCGCCAGCGGTTGCTCAGCGGCCTGTTCGACACTCAGCGCCAGGGCTTTTTCCGGGCGTACCATCAGCAGCACCTCCTGCTCGGTGTGCAGGCCGCTGGTCAGGCGGATCGACACGGATCGGCCTTCGAACGCCGCCGCCGCGTTGCCCTGGGCCTTGAGCTTGAGGAAGTTGGAGTTGCCGAGGAACGACGCCACGAACGCGTTCGGCGGGTTCTGGTACAGGTCGAAGCCGCTGCCCAGGCCGACGATCTTGCCGTGGCTGAAAATCGCGATGCGTTGGGACAGGCGCATGGCTTCTTCCTGGTCGTGGGTCACGTAGACGATGGTGATGCCCAGGCGCCGGTGCAGTTGGCGCAGTTCGTCTTGCAGGTCTTCGCGCAGCTTCTTGTCGAGGGCGCCGAGGGGTTCGTCCATCAGCAGGATGCGTGGTTCGTACACCAGCGCGCGGGCGATGGCGACCCGTTGCTGTTGGCCGCCGGACAATTGCGAAGGGCGGCGATGCGCAAATTGCTCAAGCTGCACCAGCTTGAGCATGGCGTCGACGCGCTTTTCGCGTTCGGCGCTGGCCAGTTTGCGAATCGCCAGGGGGAAGGCGATATTGTCGCGCACCGACAAATGCGGGAACAGTGAGTAGCGCTGGAACACCATGCCGATGTCGCGCTTGTGCGGCGGTACGTTGACCAGCGATTGGCCACTGACCAGGATCTCGCCGCTGCTTGGCGTTTCGAAGCCGGCAAGCATCGACAGCGTGGTGCTTTTGCCCGAGCCGCTGGAGCCGAGGAAGGTGAGGAATTCGCCGTCCTGGATGTCCAGCGAGATATTGTCCACGGCAGCGAATTCGCCGTAGTGCTTGTTCAGGTTGCGCAGGCTGACCAGGGGTTGGCCATGGCTCTGCGCGACATCGTTGATCACTGCACTCATGTTCTTCTCCTCGGCGCTCAAGCGCGGGTTTCGGTACGCCGGCGAACGGCGGCGGCAATCACCATGACCAGCACCGAGAGGCCGATCAGCAGCGTCGACGCGACGGCGATCACAGGCGTCAGGTCCTGGCGCAGGGTGGTCCACATTTTTACGGGAAGGGTTTGCAGGGTCGGGCTGGCCATCATCACGCTGAGCACCACTTCGTCCCACGAGACCAGGAAGGCGAACAGCGCACCGGCGACCATCCCCGGACGAATCGCCGGAAAGGTCACCTTGAACACCGCCTGCAACCGCGAGGCGCCGCAGATCACCGCCGCGTCTTCGATCGACTGGTCGAACAGTTTCAGCGAGTTGATGATCGAGATGATGGTGAACGGCAGCGCCACGATCACATGGCTGACCACAAAGGCGAACATCGTGCCGGTGTAGCCAAGCTTCAGGAACAGCGCGTACACCGCCACGGCGATGATCACCAGCGGCACGATCATCGGCAGGGTGAACAGGCCGTAGAGCAATTCACGGCCGGGGAAGCGCCCGCGCACCAGGGCAAAGGCGGTGGGCAGGCCGAGGGCGACGGCGAATACGGTGGTCAGCACGGCCACCTTGAGGCTGGCCATGGCTGCGTTCATCCAGTCGGCGTTGGAGAAGAACTGGCCGTACCATTTCAGCGTCCAGCCCGGCGGCGGGAACACCAGCCATTGCGACGAGCCGAACGACAGCAGCACGATGAACACGATCGGCAGCAGCAGGAACAGGCCGATCAACCCGGTGGTGGTGTAGAGGCCCAAGCGCATCCTGCGGCTCATGGCATTGGGGGTCAGGAGCATGACGGCTTACCTCGCGTTGCTGGCGCCAACCGGGGATTCCGGCTGAAGCTTCAGGTAGAAGTAGAACAGCACCAGCGTGATGAAGATCAGCAACGCGGCGCCGGCACTGGCCAGGCCCCAATTGAGGAACGATTGCACCTGTTGGATGATGAACTCGGGCAGCATCATGTTCTGCGCACCGCCGAGCAGTGCCGGGGTGACGTAGTAACCGAGGGACATCACGAACACCATCAGGCCGCCGGAGAACAACCCCGGCCGGCACAGCGGCAGGAACACGCGCAAGAAGTTGGTCCACGGGCTCGCGCCGCAGATCGAGCCGGCCTGCAGGATCATCGGGTCGATGGCCTGCATGGTCGCCTGCAATGGCAGCACGATGAACGGGATCATGATGTAGCTCATGCCGATCACCACGCCGGTGAGGTTATGCACCATCTCCAGGGGCACATCGATGATGCCCATGGCCATCAGCGCCTTGTTGATCACCCCGGAGGCTTGCAGCAAGACCAGCCAGGAGTAAGTGCGGGCGAGCAGGCTGGTCCACATCGACAGCAGCACAATATTCAGGATCCAGCGTCCCCAGCCGCGCGGCACCAGGGTGATCGCCCAGGCCAGCGGAAAGCCCAGCAGCAGGCTGAACAGGGTCACCAGGCCCGCCACCGAAAAGGTGTTGAGCAGCACCCGTGCATAGGCCGAGTTGGCGAACAGCTGTTCATAGTTGCCCAGGCCCGGCACCGGCTCCAGCACACCGCGCAGCAGCAGGCCGATCAGCGGCGCCAGGAAGAACAGGCCGAGGAACAGCAGGGCCGGGATCAGGTTGCTCGAGCCCCGCCAGCGCTGTGCCAGGGACGGCGCCCCGGCCTTGGGCGAAACCGCGCCGGCAGCGCCGAGGGCGCTCCCGGTCGGTGTGGTTGCCGTCATTTTCATTTGACTAGCCATTCATTCCACCGTGTCGCAATGGCCGGACCGTTCTTGGCCCAGTAGGCGAAATCGAGGGTGATCTGGTCCTTGACGTAGGCGGTCGGCAGGTTCGGCGCGAGCACCGAATCCAGGCGCTGCACGCTGTCGATGTTCACCGGTGCATAGGCGGTCAGGTTGGAGAAATCTGCCTGGCCCTTGGCGCTGCTGGCGTTGGCCAGGAACTTCATCGCCGCCGCTTTGTTTTTCGATCCTTTAGGCACGACGAGGATGTCGGCCATGACCAGGTTCTGCTTCCAGCTCACGCCCACGGGCGCGCCGTCTTCCTGCAGGGCGTGGATGCGACCGTTCCAGAACTGGCCCATGCTGACTTCGCCGGAGGCCAACAACTGTTGCGATTGCGCACCGCCGCCCCACCAGACGATGTCTTTCTTGATGGTGTCGAGTTTCTTGAAGGCGCGGTCCAGGTCCAGGGGGTAGAGCTTGTCGGCCGGGACGCCGTCGGCCAGCAGCGCCAGTTCGAGCACGCCGGGGCTTGGCCATTTGTAGAGGGCGCGCTTGCCGGGGTAGGTCTTGGTGTCGAACAGCGCGGTCCAGTCCTGGGGCTTGCCGGCGCCGAGCTTGCCTTCGTTGTAGCCGAGCACGAAGGAGAAGAAGAACGAGCCCACGCCATGGTCGGAGACGAAGCGCGGGTCGATCTTGTCGCGCTGGATCACCGAGAAGTCGAGGGGTTCGAGCAGGCCTTCGGCGGCGGCGCGCAAGGCAAAGTCGGCCTCGACATCCACCACGTCCCACTGCACGTTGCCGCTTTCGACCATAGCCTTGAGTTTGCCGTAGTCGGTGGGCCCATCCTGGACCACGGTAATGCCGCTGGCCTTGCTGAACGGGTCGGCCCAGGCCTGCTTCTGCGCATCCTGGGTGCTACCGCCCCAGCTCACGAAATTGACGCTTTCGGCCGCCATGGCCGCGTGAGTGGCCGTGGCCAATAAACCCGCGAACAGCACTGCGGTTGCACGTTTGTTCAACACCATTTTCACGCCCTCATTTGTTTTGTTATTGAGCGGGCTTGGTAATGCCCGCCTATCGGGAGCAGTAGGTCCATCCGGGGCCTCTAATCGAGGCCCCAAAAGGCGACCGTGCCAAGGGCTGTTATTGGTGCTCTCCCTGGCGGGCGCACTTGGCGGAAGCGTTCGGTCTATGGAATATCATATTATGGTATTCCAAACTTTGTGCAAGCATTTTGCCTTACCGGTTATCCGTCATTCGGTGAAGGGAATGCTCTCGACCACCTCCAGGTCGTAGCCGGTCAGCCCGGCGTATTTGAGGGGCGGGCCGAGGTGACGCAACTTGCCGACGCCGAGGTCCTGCAAGATCTGCGCCCCGGTGCCCACTTCGGAATAGATGCGCGACTGCGAGCGGTTGAACTGACGCGGTGCTTGGGTCAGTTGCGGCACGCGTTCCAGCAGCGCCTGGGACGACTCATGGTTGGCCAGCACCACCACCACGCCGCTGCCTTCAGCGGCGACACGTTGCAAGGCCGCCCACAGCGTCCAGTTGGACGGGCCGCTGTAGTCGGCACCGACCAGGTCGCGCAGCGGGTCGATCACATGCACGCGCACCAGCGCCGGGGTATCGCGGCGCAACTGGCCCATCACCATGGCCATGTGCACGCCGCTGTCGATGCGGTCTTCAAAGGTGATCAGGCGGAACGTGCCGTGCACCGTGGGCAGGTCGCGTTCGCCGATGCGCACCACGGTGCGTTCGGTGCTGAGGCGATAGTGGATCAGGTCGGCGATGGTGCCGATCTTGATGCCGTGCTTGCGCGCGAAGATTTCCAGTTCCGGGCGGCGGGCCATGGTGCCGTCGTCGTTCATCACTTCGACGATCACCGACGCCGGGGTGTGCCCGGCCAGGCGCGCCAAGTCGCAGCCGGCTTCGGTGTGGCCGGCGCGCGTCAACACGCCGCCATCCTTGGCGCGCAACGGGAAGATATGCCCCGGCTGCACGATGTCGGCCGGCCCGGCATTGACATCTACGGCCGCTGCCACGGTGCGTGCGCGGTCGGCGGCGGAGATGCCGGTAGTCACGCCGCTGGCGGCTTCGATGGACACGGTAAACGCGGTGCTGAACACGCTGCCATTGCTCGGCACCATCTGTTCCAGGCCCAGGCGCTGGCAGTGTTCGTCGGTGAGGGTCAGGCAGATCAGGCCACGGGCTTCGCGAGCCATGAAACTGATAGTCTCGGCGGTACAGCAGGCCGCAGGCAGCAACAGGTCGCCTTCGTTTTCCCGGTCTTCGTCGTCCACCAGGAGCACCATCTTGCCTTGGCGGTAGTCTTCGATGATGTCTGCGATGCTGTTGAAGGACATGGAGAGTGCTCGATTTGTTGGTTGTATGTATTATGGTATACCACAAAAACTCAACAAGAGGATGTCACGATGAAGGCCTACTGGATTGCCCATGTGGATGTGTCCGATGCCGAGCAATACACGCAGTACACCCAGCGCGCGCCGGCGGCGTTTGCGAAGTTTGGCGGGCGGTTCCTGGCCAGGGGCGGGCGCAGCGAGGCAATGGAAGGCGGGCCGGCACGGCAGCGTAATGTGGTGATTGAGTTTGAGAGCTATGAGCAGGCGGTGGCGTGTTATGAGTCCGCTGAATATCAGGAGGCGAAGGCGCACCGTGAAGGGGCGGGGCTGGCGCAGATCATCATCGTGGAAGGGCTGGCGCGCTGATTTTTCCAGGTATAAACCGATTCAAATGTGGGAGGGGGCTTGCTCCCTCCCACATTTGGACCCGGTTTACCTGAAGATCAGCGGATAAAGTGGATCTTGCCGCTGTCGTCATTACCGATATAGATGCCATACACCCCAGCCTGGCGTTCCTCGATATACCGTTCGAGAATCTGCCGGATCGCCGGGTAGTAGATGCTCTCCCAGGGAATCTCCTCGGGCGCGAAGAACTTGTAGTCGAGGGTTTCCGGGCCGAACTGGCCGGTGATCTCCAGCGCGATGGCGCGGAAGATGATGTACACCTCGCTGATCCTGGGCACGCTGAAGATCGAGTAGGGCGAGAGGATCTCGGCGCGTACGCCGCTTTCTTCCCAGACTTCACGCAACGCCGCCTGCTCAGTGGTTTCGCCACCTTCCATAAAGCCGGCAGGCAAGGTCCAGGTGCCCGGGCGGGGCGGGATCGCCCGTTGGCACAGCAGGTATTTGCCGTCCTGCTCGATGATGCAGCCGGCGATGATCTTGGGGTTGATGTAGTGGATATAGCCGCAGCCCCGGCACATCAGGCGCTCATGGGTATCGCCCGGTGGCAGCTGGTGACCGAGGTCACTGCCGCCGCATGTCGGGCAAAAACTGGGGCTGGCCAAGGTCAGTGACCTATGCGCGGTTCTTTCAGCGCGATGGGCAGGGTGATTTCCGGAATCTTGCCGGTTTCTTCCTGTTTGCGCTTGAGGTAGTCCAGGGCCACAGCGGCGGCGGCGCGCACGTGATCGACGCAGGCCTGGTGGGCCGCCAGCGGGTCGCCGCTCTTGATCGCCTGGACCATGCGTTCCATTTCCTGGTTACTGGTGCCGCGACGGTTTTCCTGGGACACCGAGGTGGCGCGCAGGTAGCTGATGCGCGCTTGCAACTGGCGCAACTGGGTGGCCGCCACATGGTTGCCCGAACCTTCAAGCAGCACGTCGTAGAAGCCCTGGACCGAGTCGATGACCTGTTGCAGCTCACCGTCCTTGAGGGCCTTGCGGTTTTCTTCCAGGGCTTTTTCCAGGGCCTTGATGTCCTTGGCCTTGGCGCGCAGGGTAAACAGCTGCACGATCAAGCCTTCGAGCACGCAGCGCAGTTCATAGATGTCGACGGCGTCGGCCAGGGTGATGATCGCCACCTGCGGGCCCTTGGCATCGGCGAATTCCACCAGGCCTTCGGACTCCAGGTGACGCAAGGCTTCGCGTACCGAGGTGCGGCTGACGCCGAGGCGGTCGCACAGGTCGCGCTCCACCAGGCGGTCACCGGGCAGCAGTTGGAAGTTCATGATGGCGCTGCGCAGTTTTTCCAGCACGATTTCGCGCAGGGTGACCGGGTTGTGATTGACCTTGAAGCTGTCGTCGAGGGGCGCGCGTTTCATGGGGTCTGCTCTGAATTTAGCGGTTAACTGGAGGCCTCGGCCGGCCGGGGCCGATTGAGGGCCGAAAATCGTGCCCAAGTTTATCATGCTGCGTTCCTTAAGCGACAAACCCTCACGGCCCCCGCGCGCCTCAGGCCAGGGCCGGCAGCGGGCCCAGCTTGCCCTTGTGGTAGATCATCGGCGTGACCGGCTCCTTGGGCAGGATCAGGTTCTTTACCGCGCCGACGATGATCGCGTGATCGCCGCCGTCGTATTCGCGCCACAGTTCGCACTCAATGATCGCCGTGGCCTTGGCCAGCAGCGGGTTGCCCAACTCGCTCAGGTGCCACTCGATGCCCTTGGCCTTTTCCTTGCCTTTGCTGGCGAAAGCATAGGCCTCGGCGGTCTGGTCGGCGGACAGCAAGTGGATCGCGAAGCGCTTGCTGTCGCGCAGGATCGGGTAGGTGTCCGACCCATAGTTAGGGCAGAACAGCACCAGCGCCGGGTCGATCGACAGCGCGCTGAACGCACTGGCGGTAATGCCGACGATACCGCCGTCCGGGTCGAGGGTGGTGACCACCGTGACCCCGGAGGGGAATGAGCTCATGACGTCTTTGTAAATGCCGGGTTCGATCATGGTCGGGGTCTCTTAGCGCATCACGAAAGGATCAGGCATGGGCGCCTGGGAGAGGTTGATCCACACCGTCTTCAGCTCGGTGTAGGCGAGCACCGAATCAATGCCGCTTTCACGGCCGTAGCCGCTGTTCTTGAAGCCGCCGATAGGCGCCATTGCCGACACGGCACGGTAGGTGTTGACCCAGATGATCCCCGAGCGCACGTCCCGCGCCAGGCGGTGGGCGCGGCCGAGGTCGCGGGTCCAGATGCCGGCGGCGAGGCCGAATTGCGAGTCGTTGGCGATGGCCAGCGCTTCGGCTTCGTCCTTGAAACGGATGACCGAGGCCACCGGGCCGAACACTTCTTCCTGCATGATCTTCATCGAGTTGCTGTCGCACTCGAACAAGGTTGGCTCATAGAACCAGCCTTCACCGAGGTTCTGCGGGCGTTTGCCACCGGTGCGCAGGCGCGCGCCTTCAGCGATGGCATCGGCGACCAAGCCCTCGACCACGGCCAGTTGCTGTGCGGTGGCCATGGGCCCCATTTCGCTGGCGTCGTCCTGGGGGTTGCCGATGCGGATGCGCTCGGCACGCGCCACCAGGCGCTCGACGAATTCGTCGTAGATCTCATCCTGCACCAGCAGGCGCGAACCGGACACGCAGCTCTGCCCGGACGCCGCGTAGATACCGGCAATCGCACCGTTGATGGCGCTGTCGAGGTCGGCGTCGGCAAAGATGATATTCGGCGATTTGCCGCCCAGTTCCAGGGACAGCCTGGCGAAGTTCTCCGCGCTGCTGCGCACCACGTGGCGGGCCGTGGCCGCGCCGCCGGTGAAGGCGATCTTGCGTACCAGTGGGTGGCGGGTGAGGGCGGCGCCGGTGCTGGGGCCGTAGCCGGTGACCACGTTGACCACGCCCGGCGGGATCCCGGCTTCGAGGGCCAGGCGCGCGAGTTCGAGGATAGTCGCCGAGGCGTGTTCCGATGGTTTGATCACGATGGTATTGCCCGCCGCCAGGGCCGGCGCGAGTTTGATCGCGGTCAGGTACAGCGGGCTGTTCCACGGAATGATCGCGGCGACCACGCCCATGGCTTCGTGCACGGTGTAGGCGAACAGGTCCGGCTTGTCCAGCGGCAGGGTGCCGCCTTCGAGCTTGTCGGCCAGGCCGGCGGTGTAGTGGAAAAACTCCGGCAGGTAGCTGACCTGGCCACGGGTTTCGCGGATCAACTTGCCGTTATCGCGGCTTTCGAGCTGGGCCAGTTGCTCCTTGTTGTCGGCGATCAGGTCACCCAGGCGGCGCAGCAATTTGCCCCGTGCGGTGGCGGTGAGGCCACGCCAGGCCGGGCTGTCGAAGGCGCTTTGGGCGGCCTGCACGGCGCGCTCCACATCGGCCTCATCGGCGTCGGGCAGTTGCGCCCAGGGTTCGGCCAGGGCCGGGTTGAGGCTGTCGAAAGTCTTGCCGGACAGGGCATCGACCCATTCACCGCCGATGCACATCTGGAAGCGTGCGAGTGTCATGCAACGATCCCCTTGATTGGATTGTTTTGGGCGTACACCGTGTCGAGGAAGCCCAGCAGCAGCTGGTTGACCAGGCGTGGCGATTCTACCGGCATCATATGCCGTTGCTCGGCCAGCACCGCAACGGTGGCGCCGGGAATACGATCGGCCAGTTGCCGGGCCATTTCCGGGGTTGAACCGGGGTCGAGTTCGCCGGTGGCGACCAGGGTCGGTACGCGCAAGCCCTTGAGGTCGTCGGCGCGGTACATGTCCTGGGTCGCAAACAGTTCGTAGGTAGTCAGGTAGCCCTGGGGGTCGTTGCCCGCCAGGGTTTCACGCAGGGCGGCGATCTGCGCCGGGTTGGCCGCCTGGTATTCACGGCTGAACCAGCGCGACAGCGCAGCTTCGGCATTCGCATCCGGGCCGTGTTCGGCGGCCTGGGCGGTGCGTGCGATCACGCCGGCACGCTGTTCGGGGCTGCGGTTGAACACACTGTTGAGCACTACCAGGGATGTGAGGCGCTCGGGGTAGTGCAGGGCAAACGCCCGGGCGACCAGGCCGCCCATGGAAAAACCGATCACCGTGGCCTGGGGCAATTGCAGGTGGTCGAGCAGCTCCAGCAACTGATCGGCATACCCCAGCAGCGGCGTGCCGGCGGCCGGGCGCGGGCTGGCGCCATGGCCGAGCATGTCATAGGTGATCACGCGGTAATTCGTGGCCAGGCCAACGACTTGCCCGCCCCACATTTCTTTATTCAGGCCCACGCCGTGGATCAAAACCACAGGCTGGCCTTGGCCGGTCGCCAGATAACTGGTGCCAGCCGGGGTGCGTTCAGCGGTGAGCCGAATCATGGAGCGCTCCTGCATGCTTTTTGTTTTGGCCGGTCTTGCTTACTGGGCTTTTTCAGCGGCCAGCTCTTCCAGGTCGATATAGCGGTTGCCGATACGAGGGTGCAGGCGGCCGCCATCGGCGCAGCCCAATACCACGACGATTTCATCGGCACGCGGCGAATCCTCGATGTGCATTTCCAGGGTGATGTAGTGCGAACGCAGGCCTTCGTCGTCCTTGTGCATCATCGGGATCTGGATCGAGGTGCCCGGGCCGCCGCGCTTGTTGGTGAAGCTCAGGTAGCTCTTGGCCTTGACCGCTTCACGGTAGTGATTGCCGAAGCGCAGGGTATGGATGATCGCGCTGGCGTGTTCGATCTCGCCATCGGCCCCGACCACAGCAGCCTTGCCATACGCCTCGATGTTTTCGGCGCCGCCAATGATGCCCACCAGGCGCTCGACCATCAGCGCGCCGAGGTCGGAGCAATTGGCCCGGATTTCCGGCTTGAGGTCTTCGACGAAGCCACGACCCAGCCATGGATTCTTCAGCACCACGGCGAGGCCGACCATCTTCACCGGGGTATCCGAGGCCTTGCCGCCTTCGATAAAGGTTTCTTCAACGTAGCTGACGATCTTGCGAATTTCGAAACTCATGAGCGGCTCCATCAGGTGTGGGGGAGTGGATTGCGTATGATGGTATACCATAATACGCAAAGCACAAGCGTCGCAAATGAGTTTGCGTGGGTAAGGCGATAAAGGGGGTGTGAAATTCTTCTTGGGGTGATGTTAAAAAATGTTAGATCGAAAAAATACTTCACATAATCCGTTCATTGGTGGATGATCGATCCCAATTCCAACGCGGCTCGCCGGTGTGGTGTCAGCCGCCGTTTTCCCCTGGAGTACCCCATGAATAATAAGAATGTCGGTGTGATCGGTCTGGGCGCGATGGGGCTGGGCATTGCCCGCTCGCTGTTGCGCGCAGGTTTCAATGTGCATGCCTGTGATGTACGCGAGGCGGTTACCCGGCAGTTCGCCGGCGAAGGCGGGGTGGCGTGCGCGTCGCCGGCGCAGATGGCCGAGGCCTGTGATGTGCTCATCACCGTGGTGGTCAACGCCGAGCAGACCGAGACCGTGCTGTTTGGTGAGGGCGGTGCCGTGGCGGCGCTGCGTCCCGCCAGCCTGGTGATCGGCTGTGCCACCGTGGCCCCGACCTACGCCGTGGACCTCGGCCAGCGCTTGGGCGAACACGGCCTGCTGTACCTGGATGCGCCGATTTCCGGCGGTGCGGCCAAGGCCGCCGCCGGTGAGATGACCATGATGACCTCCGGCCCGCAGGCCGCTTATGCCAAGGCCGATGCAGTGCTGGCGGGCATGGCCGGCAAGGTGTATCGCCTGGGCGAGGTCCATGGTTTGGGCTCCAAGGTCAAGATCATCAACCAGTTGCTCGCCGGCGTGCACATCGCCGCCTCCGCCGAAGCCATGGCCCTGGGCCTGCGCGAAGGCGTGGACGCCGATGCCTTGTACGAGGTGATCACCCACAGCGCCGGCAATTCCTGGATGTTCGAAAACCGCGTGCCGCACATTCTCAAGGCCGACTACACGCCACTGTCGGCGGTGGATATTTTCGTCAAGGACCTCGGCCTGGTGCTGGATACCGCGCGTGCGAGCAAATTCCCGCTGCCGTTGTCGGCCACTGCGCACCAGATGTTCATGCAGGCTTCCAGCGCCGGTTTTGGCCGCGAGGACGACTCGGCGGTGATCAAGATTTTCCCCGGCATCGACCTGCCGACTGCCAAGCCCGAGCCGGTGTAAGGAACGCTTTATGACTAACCACACCACGCGCCCGTTGCTGGGCTGCATCGCCGACGATTTCACCGGCGCCACCGACCTGGCCAACATGCTGGTGCGCGGCGGTATGCGCACGGTGCAGAGCATTGGCATCCCCAGCCGCGAAGTCGCGGACGGGCTGGATGCGGACGCCATCGTCATCGCCCTCAAGTCGCGTACCACGCCGGTCGCAGAGGCTGTGGAGGAATCCCTGGCCGCGCTGGACTGGCTGCGCGAGCAGGGCTGCGAACAGATTTTCTTCAAGTATTGCTCGACCTTTGACTCCACTGCCGCCGGCAATATCGGCCAGGTCAGCGAGGCCTTGCTCAAGGCGCTGGGCAGTGATTTCACCCTGGCCTGCCCGGCGTTCCCGGAAAACGGCCGGACGATTTTCCGTGGCCACCTGTTTGTGCAGGACCAGTTGCTCAATGAGTCGGGCATGCAACATCACCCGCTGACGCCCATGGGCGACGCGAATCTGGTGCGCGTGCTGCAGAGCCAGACGCAACTGCCGGTCGGGCTGCTGCGGTACGACAGCATCGCCGCGGGCGTCGAGGCGACCCGTAAAAAAATCGCCGAACTGCGCGAGCAAGGCGTGGGCATTGCCATCGCCGATGCGCTGTCCGATCAAGACCTCTACACCCTCGGCAGCGCCTGCGCCGACTTGCCTTTGCTCACGGGTGGCTCGGGCCTGGCCTTGGGTTTGCCAGGCAATTTCCGCCGTGCCGGTAAGCTGCGCGACTTCGATGCGGCGACGCTGCCGACTATCAGCGGTGGCGAGGTGGTGCTCGCCGGCAGTGCCTCGGTAGCGACCCTCGGCCAGGTCGCGGCCTGGTGCGAGGCGGGCCGCCCGGCATTGCGCATTGATCCCATCGCCCTGGCTGCCGGTGAACCGGTGGTGGCGCAGGCGCTGGCGTTTGCCCGCGACAGCGCACACACCGTATTGATCTACGCCACCAGCACCCCCGCCGAGGTCAAGGCCGTGCAAGAGCGGCTCGGCGTCGAACGCGCCGGGGCCCTGGTGGAGAACGCCTTGGGCGAGATCGCCGCGGGCTTGCGCGAGCAAGGCGTGCGGCGTTTCGTGATCGCCGGCGGGGAAACCTCCGGCTCGGTGGTCAAGGCCCTCGGCGTCAACCTATTGCAGATTGGTGCGCAGATCGACCCTGGCGTGCCGGCCACCGTCAGCAGTTCCGCCGAGCCGCTGGCGCTGGCGCTCAAATCCGGCAACTTCGGTGGCCGTGAGTTCTTCGCCAAAGCCCTCGCGCACCTGGCCGGAGGTGCCCAGTGACTGGCATCGACGAACAGGCCCTGCGCGAAGAAATCTGCGATGTCGGCCACAGCCTGTACCAGCGTGGCTACACCGTCGGCAGCGCCGGCAATATCAGTGCGCGCCTCGACGATGGCTGGCTGATCACCCCCACCGATGTCTGCCTCGGGCGCCTCGTGCCAGGCGCTATTGCCAAGGTCAACCTGAAGGGCGAGTGGGTGTCCGGGGACAAACCGTCCAAGACCCTGGCCCTGCATCGCCAGGTGTATGACCGCAACCCCTCGGTGGGCGGTGTGGTGCACACCCACTCCACCCACCTGGTTGCGCTGACCCTGGCAGGCGTGTGGAGCGCGGAGGATATCTTGCCGCCGCTCACGCCTTACCAGGTGATGAAGGTCGGTCACATTCCCTTGATCGGCTATCAGCGTCCGGGTTCGCCCAAGGTCGCCGAGCAGGTCGCGCAACTGGCCAACAGCGTGCGAGGGGTGATGCTCGAACGCCTGGGGCCGGTGGTCTGGGAGAGTTCGGTGGCCAAGGCCAGCTACGCCCTGGAGGAGTTGGAAGAAACCGCACGGTTGTGGTTGATGAGCAACCCCCGGCCGGCGCCGTTGGATCAGGCTGCACTGGATGAATTGCGCGAGACCTTCGGCGCGCACTGGTAACCCGCAAGACGACACGGCAAGTGCTGCCCGAGCGCCTGGTTTGACGCTCGACGGACCCGGCTTGCCTAAAAAAACAATAACAACAGGACATTCTTGAATGAGCCCACTGATTTTGATGTTGACCGCTGGCGCGGGTATCGCGCTGCTGCTGTTTCTGGTCCTCAGGTACAAATTCCAGCCGTTTGTCGCGTTGATGCTGGTGAGTATCGTGGTGGCGCTGGTGGCCGGGGTGAAACCGGCTGACCTGGTGGCGACGATCGAGGGCGGCATGGGCAAGACCCTTGGCCATATCGCGATCATCATTGCCCTGGGCGCGATGATCGGGCGGATCATCGAGCTGTCCGGCGGTGCCGAGGCCCTGGCCAAGTCGTTGATCGAGCGCTTCGGCAACAGCCGTACGCCGCTGGCGCTGACCATCGCCGGGTTCATCATCGGCGTGCCGGTGTTCTTTGAAGTCGGGGTGATCATCCTGATGCCGTTGGCCTATGGCGTGGCACGCCGGGCGCGCAAGCCGCTGCTGGTGTTCGCCTTGCCGATGTGTGCGGCGCTGCTCACCGTGCATGCCTTCCTGCCGCCCCATCCGGGCGCCGTAGCCGCCGCCAGCCAACTGGGCGCTGACCTGGGCCGGGTACTGATGTTCGGCCTGCCGATCACCGCATTGTTGTGCTACATCGGCTACCGCGTGGCGGGACGCATGACCCGGCGCTTCTATCCGATGACCGACGATATCCGTGCAGAAGTCTATGGCCCCCACGTGACCAATGAAGACCTGCGGGCCTGGACCAACGGCAATCACCAGGCGGTACAACAGAGCGCCGTGGCCGAGTCCCATATGGGATTGGAAGAGTCCACCAGCGCCATTGCCGCCAAGCTGCCGGCGGCGCCTGCACCCGGTTTTGGCCTGATTGTGAGCCTGATCCTGCTGCCGATTGTGCTGATTTTGCTGGGCACCCTGGCCACCTCGCTGCTGCCGATCGAATCGGCGTTGCGTGGGGTGATGACCGTGTTGGGCGCGCCGTTGGTGGCGCTGCTGATCGACACCTTGCTGTGCGCCTGGTTGCTGGGTTCGCGCCGGGGTTGGAGCCGCAGCCAGGTGTCGGATGTGATCGGCTCGGCCTTGCCGGGCGTGGCCATGGTGATCCTGATCGCCGGCGCCGGGGGCGTGTTCGGCAAGGTGCTGGTGGACACCGGCATCGGCGCGGTAGTCTCCGACATGCTGCGCACCACCGGCCTGCCGGTGCTGGCCCTGGGCTTTTTGTTGACCATGCTGCTGCGCGCGGTGCAGGGTTCGACCACCGTGGCCCTGGTGACCACGGCGGGGATCATCAGCCCGCTGATCGTGACCCTCAACCTCACGCCCAACCACCTGGCGCTGCTGTGCCTGGCCATGGGCGGTGGCGGGCTGGCGATGTCGCATATCAACGACGCCGGCTACTGGATCTTCACCAAGCTCGCCGGGCTCAACGTGGCAGACGGTCTGCGCACGTGGACGGTGATCACCACCTTGCTCGGTACCTTGGGGTTCGTGATTACATTGTTGATCTGGCCTTTTGTCTGACTCTTGGGAGCTTTTATGCCTCGTTTTGCTGCCAACCTGAGCATGCTGTACCCGCAACATGATTTTCTCGAGCGTTTCGCGGCGGCGAAGGCCGATGGTTTCGACGCGGTGGAATACCTGTTCCCCTACGACTACAGCGCCGAGGCACTCAAGCAACGCCTGAGTGACAACGGCCTGGTCCAGGCCCTGTTCAATGCACCACCGGGCGATTGGGCGGCGGGGGAGCGCGGCATCGCCACGCTGCCGGGGCGTGAGGCCGAGTTTCGCAGTGGCTTCGACCACGCGTTGGAATACGCCGCCGTGCTCGGCAACGACCGCGTGCACGTCATGGCCGGCTTGCTGCCCTCGGAAAGCCTGCGCCAGCGCCATCAGGCCGTGTACCTGGAAAACCTCGCCTACGCCAGCGCGGCGGCGGCCAAGGTCGGCGTCACCGTGTTGCTGGAGCCGATCAACACCCGCGACATGCCGGGGTTTTTCCTCAACCGCCAGGACCAGGCCCACGCCATCTGCCGGGAGGTCGGCGCGCACAACCTCAAGGTGCAGTTTGACTGCTACCACTGCCAGATCGTCGAAGGCGACTTGGCCACCAAGCTGCGTCGCGATTTCGACGGCATTGGCCATATCCAGATTGCCGGGGTACCGGACCGTCACGAGCCTGACCTGGGCGAGCTGAACTATGGGTTCCTGTTCGAACTGATGGACCAGTTGGGCTACGACGGCTGGGTCGGCTGCGAATACCGGCCAAAGGGCGACACCTCGGCGGGCCTGCAATGGTTGCGGGACTGGAAAGCGGCTCGGTAGTCGACGAGCCTCTGTGTCGGTTCGGTTCAAATGTGGGAGGGGCGGTGCGACGATTCGACTTGCCCCCGATAGCGGTATGTCAGCCAACACCTCTACCAACCCTGCCACCGCCATCGAAGCCTAGCTAAAGCTCGACCTCTCCTACAAAGGGAGGGCATCACGCCGGCAACGGATCACCCGGCAGCATCAATTCAATCCCGCGCTTGCGGATGCCATCTGCCGCTGCCGGGGCCAGGGCGTCGTCGCTGATGATCACGTCGAACGGTTCCAGCCCGGCGATGCGGTACATGCTGAAGGTGCCGTATTTGGAACTGCTCGCCACCAGCACCACCTGGGACGCCGATTGCATCGCCACTTGCTTGACCTCGACTTTCAGCGCCGAGGGGGTGGTGATACCTCGGTGCAAATCCCAGGAGCTGGTGGACACAAAGGCGATGTCCGTCACCACCTGGCGCAGGGTTGCCACGGCCAGCCCGCCGACGGAAGAATGGTTGTCATGGTCCAGTTGGCCGCCGGTGTGGATCACCGTGACCTGTGTCGCATCCATCAGGGCCTGCACGATCCCGAAGTCATTGGTGACCACGGTCATCCCCGACAGCGCCTTGATATACGGGACGATCTCCAGGGTGCTGGTGCCGGCATCCAGGTACACCGTCATGTCCGCGTGCAGCAACCGTGCGGCCAGTCGTGCCATGGCCTGCTTTTGCGGCAACTCCACCACGGCTTTGGATTGATGGCTGGGTTCGCTGTGCAACTGGCTGGCGATCCGGACCCCACCGGTGACGGAGTACGCCCGGCCTTCCTGCTCCAGCAGGGCGATATCGCGGCGCACGGTCATGTGCGAGCAGTCGAACATCTCCATCAACTGGTGCACGCTCATCACCTGATGCTTGCGCAACTGCCGCAGGATCTGTTCGCGACGCTGCTCGGGAATCATCGGGGTGCTGCTGTCGGTGGCCGTGTCCTTCGGGTTGGGCATTAAGGCTCCGCAGTGGTTGGGTAAGAGGCGGGGAGTGCGTGGCTATAGTAGCCAATACACGCCCCCGCCGGCGACCCCGGTGTGACAGCGGTCAGAACTTGAACCGCCCCACCAACCCCTTGAGCTGACCGGAAATATCCGTCAACCGCCCAGATCCGGTCTGCGCCGAGTGGGCAAAGCCTTCGACCAGTTGCGCATCGGCATGGATCTGCGCGATGTGCCGGTTGATCTCTTCGGCCACCTGGTGCTGTTCTTCGGCCGCGGTGGCGATCTGGGTGTTCTGGTCGCGGATCGAGTCCACCGAGCCTTGGATCTTGTCGAAGCTGTCGCGGGCCTGCTGGATGCGTTCCACGCTGGTGTGGGACACCAGCAGGCTGCCCTGCATCTGCTGGGTGACTTCCTGGGTGCGGCGGGCGAGGTTGCCCAGCAGGCTGTCGATTTCACCGGTGGAGTCGGCAGTGCGGCGCGCCAGGGCGCGGACTTCGTCGGCGACCACGGCAAAACCGCGGCCCTGGTCACCGGCGCGCGCGGCTTCAATCGCGGCGTTGAGTGCCAGCAGGTTGGTCTGTTCGGCGATCGAGCGGATGGTGTCGAGGATGGTGTTGATGTTCTGGCTGTCCTGCTCCAGCAACTGCATGGTCTGGGTCGACTTTTGCAGGTCTTCGCTGAGCTTGAGCACGCTGCCGGTGGCTTCGCCGATGTGCTGCTGGCCATTGTGCACGTCGCGGTAGCCCTCGTCGGCACTCGCGGCGGCGGCGCTGCAGGAGCGCGCGACTTCGTTGGCGGTGGCTACCATTTCGTTGAACGCGGTGCTTACCAGCTCCACGGCTTCACGTTGGCGCCCGGCGGCCTGGTTCATGTTGTTGGCGACTTCGCTGGTGTCGGCGGCGGCGGTTTGCAGGTCGGAAGAGGCGTTGCCGATGCGCTGCACCAGTTGCGCGATCATGCTCAGGAACTGGTTGAACCAGCCCGCCAGGCTGGCGGTTTCGTCTTTGCCTTGCACCTTGAGTTGGCGCGTCAGGTCGCCTTCGCCTTCGGCAATCTCCTGCAGGCCGTCGGCCACCCCGCGAATCGGGCGCACGATCATGCTCGCAAAACTGGCGCCGACAATCGCGAACACCACGGCCAGGGCGGCGGCAATCGCGGCGATCAACCACGTGAGGCTGGTGGCGCCGGCCATGACTTCATCGCGTTTGATCAGGCCGATAAAGCGCCAGCCCAGATCCTTGGAACTGACCACGTTGGCCATGTAGGCCACGCCGTCGATGTCGATCTGGGTCACGCCGTCGCCGCGCTTGGCCAGTTCGGCGTAGTTGGGGCCCAGGTCGGCCATCGGCTTGAAGTTGTGCTTGGCGTCGCTGGGATCCACCAGCACGTTGCCGTTGGCTTCCACCAGCATCAGGTAGCCGCTGTCGCCCAGCTTGATGTTGCGCACCAGCTCGGTGAGCTGCTTGAGCGACACGTCCAGGCCGACCACGCCGAGTATGTTGCCGGTGGCGTCGGCGACGGTGTGCACGGTGCCGATCAGGACCACGTCGTCCGGTGCCCAGTAATAGGCGCCGGTGCGCACGGTGGCGCCTGGCGCGGCGATGGCGGCTTTGTACCAGGGGCGTACGCGTGGGTCGTAGTTGTTCAGTTTGGTGTCATCAGGCCAGCTGGCATAACCGCCGTCGGCGAGGCCCAAAGACAAGTAGGCGGTGCTCGGGTGGCTCTTGGCGAACTGGTCGAAAATCGCCAGCAGGTCTTTGTTGGTCTGGGTCAGGGGGATTTGCGCGGCGTCGGCGCCGGCGTAGCTCTTGAGATCCTTGGCCGCGACAACGCGCGGGTCCTTGGCCACGAAGTCGACGTTCTGGCTGATGCCATCGAAGAACTGCTTCATGCCGTTGTCGATCTGACGGATCTCGCGACCGCTGCTGTCGAGGAAATTGGCCAGGGCCCCCTCGCGCAGATTCAGCACTACCAACACGGCCACCAGGATGACCGGGAGGCACGCGATAGCCGCGAACGCCCAGGTCAGCTTCTGCTTGATATTCATGACTTCACCTGCGGGTATTTATAGTTTTGGCAAGGGGAAACGCTAGTGCTGAATGCCGCATGTGTTGTTATGAAGGGGGTAAGGCCCATGCGTACCTCCGGTTTATCGACCGAAGGGGCACGCACTTTAGGGCGCGGGGCGTGATCAGCCGATTGAGTGGTCGGCCAGGGCGTCGCGGCGCATCGATTGCAGGTTCTTCTCGATGGTTTCGCAGATGGCTTCCATCTGGATCTGGTGTTCGCTGGAGCGGAACGGGCTTTGCAGGTCGGTGCCGATGCGTTCGATGGCCAGCAGCATAAAACCCACCACGGTGGACGCCAGCGGGGTGAACCAGCCCAGGGATTCCACCAGGCCCACGGGCACGATCAGGCAGAACAGCGAGATAAACAGGCGTGGGAAATACACGTAAGGGTAGGGCAGTGGTGTGTTGGCGATCCGTTCCATGCCGCCCTGGGCATTGGACAGATCCACCAGGGTCGACTCCAGCCGCGCCAGGCGAATGCTGTCCAGGTGCCCGGCCTTGTATTCGCGGGCCAGCAACGCCGCCGAGCCGGTGAGGATGTCATTGGCAAAGTTGTTGGTGGCGCCGTTGCGGGCGAATTCCTCGGTGGGGATAAAGGCGCGTACTTCATCAGGGCACGGTTCGCCCCTGAGGTGCGCGGCCAGGCAATTTACGTAGGCCACGTGGCGGCGCAGCAGGGTGGACTTGATCGGGTTCACTTCGCCGTCAGGATCGTCCAGCAAGGTCAAAACCTGACGGGCAAAACTGCGCGAATTGTTGACCATCGCACCCCACAGCGTGCGCGCTTCCCACCAGCGGTTATAGGCGCTGCTGTTGCGAAAGCTGATGAGCACGATCAGTGCCGAGCCCAGCAGGGTGAGGGGCATCAGCGGCAAGTTGATCTTGGCGGTGAGGAACAGCATGAAGTCCACGGTGACGGCGACGTCCCACAACAACAGCCAGAACAGCGACCAGCCCACATAGCCCATGGTCTTGATGATCAGGCGGTACTTTTTGATGATGGCGGCTTTCAAACGACAACCTCGCGGCGAGCAGTAGGCAACAGTGCCTTAGCTCGGACGTCGGCTGGCGGGGAAGGTTCGCTGCGGCGCCTGAAACGGTTAAGCCGCCTGAGTTTTCTGGAACAATTTTGGTAGCGACGGTGTCCTCAGAGCTAATCACGCTAGATTGCGCCCAAGGCAAAACGCCATTATCGGTGCTGCAATTGAGATCAGTGGATCCAAGTTGTTTGATCAGGGCTCTTTCTCATGTGCAGTGGTTCGTTGAAGTTGGCGATGGAACAGTCGGCGCGGGCGTTTGAGCGCCATGTGGAGTTTGAAGCGAGTATTCGTACCCATTATTCGATTTTGCTGGAGTCCTATTCAAAAAGACCGTTTTTCTACAAGACCGCACTGAAGTTCAGTCGCTTGATGGTGTCCTTTACGTTATTGAGCACGTATTTCTCCAAGCCAGTTCCCTTACTGTCCGAGGTGAAAGAGTTTTGTGTGGCGCGCGGGTTCTGTTCGAGAAACAGCCTGGAGTCGATCTTCCTGCTGTTCAGGGTCCTGGGGTTCATGACGGTGTCGAGGCATGCGGATGACAGTCGTTTGCGGGTATTCAGTCCGTCATCCCAAGCCTGCGAGGAGATCAGGCTGATGCTTACGTCCGTGGTCGAGCCGCTGGGCGTGATGTGCCCGGAAACCGAGGTGTGCGGGTCAATGGCCGGGTTGGATGATCGCGCCTATCTGGCCCGTTATTTCAAAGGTTTTTCGGTGCTTCTGCGCCAGAACGTGACGATTGACCTGTTGATGCCTGATTGTTATTGGCTGGTAAAACGCGATGCCGGACATATGTTGATGCTGGCGATCTATAACGATGCGTGTGCGCTGGATAATCAAGGGGCAAGTTTCAGGTCTTCGTCCTACCTTTCCATCGCTGAGCAACTCTCGGTGTCCAAGACCCACGTTATTCGTCTGGTGCAAGAGGGGGCCGACCGGGGCTATTTCAAGATTCATTCCAAGACACTGCTTGAAGTCCTGCCACCTTTTATCGTGTTGGTAAGGCGGTTCATGGCGTATTCGTTTGCGACCTGCCTGCACAGTCTTCAACTGAGTCATGTCGATAATAAAGCGGCCACTCATGCACAGGGAGTGACGGGATGCCGGCTAATGTAAAGCTCAGGCCACGGATGCAAAGGCTGCTGTCGCCCGCCATTGCCCAGGCCGAACTGATCGGGATTTTCGCCTGGCTGGCGGTGTTGCTGGTTGATCGCGGGAGGATGTTCGGCTGGCCGGTCGTGCTGGTCACGATGGGTCTGTGCGCGGTGTATGGGGTCCACCGGGTGGTGGCTCAGTATGTGCTGTGGCGGGCGCTGGGCGTGGCCTACATGGCGCTGCTGTCCGCAGGTTTTGCCTATGTGGTTCACACCCGGCCTGCGTTGCAGGTGTTTGCCTTGCCGCTGGCCGTGACCCTGGTAATGAGCAGCGCAATCCTGTTTATCGTGGTTCAGGATTTTCTGTTCTGCGCCGCGTTGGTCTGGTTACTGACGTGGCCCCACATTCAGTTGAGCCTTTACGCAGGCGTCGACACCTACGTGTTTATCTTTTGCGCCGCGTCGGTGGCGATCGGTTCTGTCTTGAATGTCTACTACCTGAAAAACCTGCGCTCCGTGTTACTGGTCGAGAGTGAGTTTCGGGAATTGGCCGAGACGGATTATTTGACCTCGATCCTGAACCGGCGAGCCTTTATGGAAAGCTTTGCCAAACTGATTGAGGCCGGTGATACGGGCTACTTCATGATGTTGGATATCGACAGTTTCAAATTGAAGAATGACCAGTTCGGCCATGACGTCGGCGACAGGATTCTCTGTGCGATGGCCGCGTGCCTGAAAGCCACCCCCGGCAGCCACAGTTTCGGCAGGATTGGCGGTGAAGAATTCGGCGTGCTGCTGGTGGGCGATGACCCTGATGTCGCCACCGACTACGCGCTGCGCCTGCTGCAGGGGATTCGGTGCAGTGTCGCGCCGCCCCATCACTACACCTGCAGTGCGGGCATGACACGCTTTACGGCCGGGGCCGATATGTCGGCGGTCCTCAAGCGTGCCGACCGCAACCTCTACGCCGCCAAGGGCAACGGCAAGGACCGTGTATATCTGGATGGCGCGCCGGTCTGCCACGGAGCGATTTAGCTCGAACGCCGGCTTGCGGGGAAGGTTCGCCCTGAACCAGAAACGTTTAAGTTACGTGCGCTTCGGTTGAGGTGGAAGGAGGGCACCATGCTATGCTCAGGAGGCTAATTGAGGGATTTCAGATGACTAAAACAGCCGATATCAGTATTGCCAGCCACGTGCGTCGCCTGGCCAGGGCTCATCATGTTACCGCTGAGCGTGATGGCATAAGCCGGATGGCTGCTGCGATTACTAGCCTGGCTGGCGATGTGGTCGAGTTGGATGGTGTGGAGCAGTTGTTGGTCAATCTCAAGAGGAAGGGCGTTCTGAGTAAATCGGAAACCATGGCGCTTCAGGGCAGTTACCTCCAAGAGAAGCGACGCTCCAAGAAGAAGCTAAGCGCATGAATTTTGATCCCTTCGGCGATTTTGAGACCGCTGGGTACCTTCAAAATGCTCTACAGCTTAAAGATCCCATCGAAGTAAAAGAGTCAGAGCATCTATCGTTCGAACTGAGCATGGAAGACTCGCTTCGATACTTGGCCTAAAAAAAGTATCGATTACTCGTCCGTACTCAAAGTACACGAGCTCCTGTTCTCTGATTTTTATCACTGGGCGGGTAAGGATCGAACTGAGCTTGTTCCACATCTTGCCGTTTTCAAAGGTTCTCAAGACGATCCACACCATACCCCGTTTGAGCATCCGGCATCGATCAGACTCTCCGTCGACTATGCATTTGAGTTGGCGTCGAACAAGAAGCGCTTCAGGGATCGCCCTGGTGACGTCATGGGCCAGTTGGCATTCGCGCATCCTTTTCTCGATGGCAATGGGCGCACGATTCTGCTTGTTTTCATGGAGCTTTGTTATCGAGCCAAGTTCGCCATTGAATGGTCAAAAACCAACAAGGATGATTACCTCCGGGCACTCAGTGCGGAAATCAAAGAGCCGTTTAAAGGGCATCTGAATGATTACCTGCAACCCTTCGTGGTCGATATTGCACATCGTGATGAATGGCCAGGAATGATAGGTGGCCTAAAAGGTCTGGATGGGCTTGATAAGGAAAGGATTACCTACGAAAGCCTTGATAATCCTGAGGTTCAAAAGATTTACACAACCTACAGAGCGCAGTCGCTCGCTGCGCCTTCATCCGAAAAATAGGACCACGATGTCCAGAGTTGGCGTGATTTCCGATACCCATGGCCTGCTGCGGCCTGAAGCGGTGGCGGCCTTGCAGGGATGCGAGCAGATCATCCATGCCGGCGATATCGGCAGCCCTGAGATTCTTCAGCAATTGGCACAGATCGCGCCCCTGCACGTGGTGCGTGGCAACAATGACCAGGACGCGGCGTGGGCGGAGCAGGTGCCCGATCATCTGATGCTGGAGGTGGACGGATGGCGGACGTTGGTGGTGCATGATATCGCCGACGTACCCGCCTTACTCCACACGTCTACTCGGCTGGTGATCACCGGCCATTCGCACAAGCCCCTGATCGAATGGCGGGGCGCAACACTGTACGTAAACCCCGGCAGTGCAGGGCGGCGGCGCTTCAAGTTGCCGGTGACGTTGGCGGTGCTGGACGTGCGGGAAATGACGATCGAGTCGCAGCTGATCGCGCTGCTGGACTGATCCGGCTTTTATCGTTGCGTCAGGATGCTCTGCAACAATCCCGGAAACCGTTCCTCAAGCACCTCGCCGCGCAATGAATTCATGTGGGTAGTGCCCACGCTGCGGGTGTGTACCAGGCCGGCATCGCGCAGGACCCGGAAGTGGTGGGACATGCTGGACTTGGGGCGCCCGCCGTCCAGTTCGCCGCAACTGGCCTCGGGCACGCCGGCCAGGCAGCGGACAATCTCCAGGCGCACCGGATCACTCAGCGCGTATAGCAGACGCTCGAGGGTCAGGTCTTCCGGGGTGGGGTGTTTAAAGGCTCGCATGAAACGAATCATAACAGGGGGCTATCATCGAATACCATAGTTCGATTACCATCGAACTATCGAATCATCCACTCGCTCCCGGAGTTCTCAATGTCCGCTTTGTTCGAACCGTTCACACTCAAAGACGTCACCCTGCGCAATCGCATCGCCATCCCGCCAATGTGCCAATACATGGCCGATGACGGCATCGTCAACGACTGGCACCTCGTACACCTGGCCAGTATGGCTCGGGGTGGTGCCGGTTTGCTGGTGGTCGAGGCCACCGCTGTAGCGCCCGAGGGGCGTATCACCCCAGGCTGCGCCGGTCTCTGGAGCGACGCCCACGCCGAAGCGTTCGTGCCCATGGTCAAGGCCATCAAGGCCGCCGGTTCGGTGCCCGGCATCCAGATCGGCCACGCCGGTCGCAAAGCCAGCGCCAACCGCCCGTGGGAAGGGGACGACCACATACCTGCCTCCGATGCGCGCAGCTGGGAAACCATCGCGCCGTCGGCCATCGCCTTTGGTGCCAACCTGCCGCAAGTGCCACGCGCCATGACCCTGGACGACATCGCTCGGGTCAAGCAGGACTTCGTCGACGCCGCCCGCCGTGCCCGTGACGCCGGTTTCGAGTGGATCGAACTGCACTTCGCCCATGGCTACCTGGGCCAGAGCTTCTTCTCCGAGCATTCCAACCAGCGCACCGACGCCTACGGTGGCAGCTTCGACAACCGCAGCCGTTTCCTCCTGGAAACCCTGGCTGCCGTGCGCGAGGTCTGGCCGGAAAACCTGCCGCTGACCGCGCGTTTTGGCGTGATCGAATACGACGGCCGGGACGAACAGACCCTGACCGAATCCATCGAACTGGCCCGTAACTTCAAGGCCGGCGGCCTGGACCTGCTGAGCGTCAGCGTCGGTTTCACCATCCCCGACACGAATATCCCGTGGGGCCCGGCCTTTATGGGCCCGATCGCCGAGCGCGTGCGCCGCGAAGCGGGCATCCCGGTGACCTCGGCCTGGGGCTTTGGCACGCCGCAACTGGCGGAAGGTGCGTTGCAGGCTGGGCACCTGGACCTGGTCTCGGTCGGTCGTGCGCACCTGGCTGACCCGCATTGGGCGTACTTTGCGGCCAAGGAACTGGGGGTTGAGAAGTCGTCCTGGACCTTGCCGGCGCCTTACGCCCATTGGTTGGAGCGGTATCGCTGATCGGATCCTGACGACATATAGAAATCCAAATGTGGGAGGGGGCTTGCTCCGATAGCGGTGGAACAGCCAGCTTATTTTCAGCTGATCCACCGCTATCGGAGCAAGCCCCCTCCCACATTGGGTTCGCATCAAACTTCCTGCATGTCGATACCAAGGGGTTACCTGAAAAATAGCGAATGAGAACAGATGTCAAACGCGAATGGATTGGTATACCATTCGCGCGAATTTTTGGCAGGTTTGCCGCCCCATCTGGCTCATTCACTAGGTTCAACATCCATGCGTCGTACCCTGATTTCCCTCTGCGTGCTTCAGGCGTTTTCCCCGTTTACCTGGGCCGAGGTTGTCCCTGCCGACAAGGCCAGTCTTGAGCTGCAAGCCACCAATGTCACCGGCGAGGCGGACTACGAGACGGCTCAAGGGCCGGTCAAGGGCTACCACGCCACACGTTCGGCGAGTGCGACGCGCACTGACACCTCGATTCATGAAACCCCGCAGTCCATCAGCGTCGTGTCCAAGGATGTGGTCGAAGACATCGGCGCCACCCGTTTGCAGGACGCCCTGGACTACGCCGGTGGCGTCGGCCGCGCCAATAACTTCGGCGGCCAGGGGCTCACCACCTTCACCGTACGTGGCTTCACCACCGGCGAGTTCTACCGCAACGGTTTCCCGATCAACCGCGGTTACCCGAACATGCCGGACGCCAACACCATCGAACGCCTCGAAGTGCTGCGCGGCCCGGCGACCGTGCTGTATGGCCGTGGCGATCCCGGCGGCACCTTCAACGTGGTGTCCAAGCAACCGCTGGCCGAGCCGACCGTGACCCTCGGCAGCCAACTGGATGACCAGGGCATGCAGCGCGCCACCCTCGACGCTTCCGGCCCGCTGGACGAACAAGGTCGCCTGGCCTATCGCCTGAACGTGGTGGGCGAGGGCGGTGACACGTTCCGTGATCACGTCGAGACCGAACGCTACGGCGTGACCCCGGTGATCACCTGGCAGGCCAGCGATGACACCAAGGTGATCTTCGAAGGCGACTTCATGCGCAACAACCACCCGCTGGACCGTGGCCTGACGCGCTACCCCAATCAAAAAGGCACTGCCTCGCGCGACACCTTCTGGGGTGAAAAAGACGTCGGCAAACTGCACAACGACAACAGCATGGCCCAGCTGCGTTTCGAGCACCTGCTCAATGACAGCTGGACCCTGGGCGGTGGTTTCCAATGGCTGGACGGCACCTTGCAAGGCAATGCCATTGAAGCCAACGGCCTGGCCGCCGACGGTCGCACCCTGGGCCGCAACTTCAACTATCGCAAACTGGAGTGGACCGACAAGGACACCCAGCTCAACCTCACCGGGCATTTCTCCACCGGTGGTTTCGACCACACCTTGCTCACCGGCGTCGAATTCGAAGACTACGACTACAAGTCGATCATCCAGCGCTCCAGCGGCGCAGTGGGTGCTTATTCAATCGACATCTTCAACCCGGTCTACGGCCAGGCGCGCCCGAACCTCACGCGCACGCCGACCCACGACAAGGAAAACCTCAAGACCTACGCGGCCTTCGTGCAGGATCAGGTGGCCCTGACCGAGCGCCTTAAAGTGCTCGCCGGCGCACGCTTCGAGCGCTTTGAACACGACTACCACACCTACGTGCCGGGCGGTAAAAGCTGGGAAGCCAGCGACAACGCCGTCACCCCACGCGTGGGCGTGATCTACGACCTCACCGACACCATTGCGGTCTACGCCGACGCCGCGCGTTCGTTCAAGCCCAACACCGGCGCCAGTCGCCAGGGCGGTGGTTTTGAACCGGAGAAAGGCAAATCCTACGAGATGGGCATCAAGTGGGAAGCCCTGGACCGTCAACTGAGTGTCGACGCCGCGATCTACCAGATCGAGAAGAAAAACGTGCTCACCACCGACCCTCTCGACTCCACCTTCAGCGTCGCCGCCGGCCAGGTGCGCAGCCGTGGTTTCGACCTGAACGTGGCGGGCAATATCACCCCCGAGTGGCGTGTGATCGGTGGCTACGCCTACGTGGATGCCGAAGTGACCAAGGACAACACCCTGCGCAGCGGCACGCGCTTGCTGAACATCCCGCGTAACAGCTTCAGCCTGCTCAACGTCTACGAGTTCCAGGACGGCGCCCTCAAGGGCCTGGGCCTCGGCGCGGGTGGCAAGTATGTGGATGAACGGGCCGGGCAGACCTCCAACAACGCCTTCTCGATGGATGCCTACACCGTGGTCGACCTGCTCAGCTACTACAAGGTCAACGACAAGGTGCGGCTGAACCTGGACGTGAAGAACCTGTTCAATCGCGACTATGAAGAAGGTGCGTTCGGCAACGTATACGCCTACCCCGGCGAACCGCGCACGGTGCAGGTCGGCATCGCCTACACCCTCTAACGGCCTACACGGTTTCAATGTGGGAGGGGGCTTGCCCCCGATGACCATGGGTATCTACGGATTTGCGCGGTATTTGATAAGACGGTATCTATGCGCAAGCTTGCTCAAAATGTGTAGATACCTATGCCCCGATGACGGTAGATCGGCCGATGACGCTGTGACTGATCCACCGCGCCCATCCGGGCTTGGCATACACCAAGCCCTTGGCGTTAAGTTTCACAAGGCGTCGTCAGGTCCTTCAATTCTGCCAGCACTGCGCATACCGCTCACACACGCCATAACGCTTATCCAATTCGGCCATGTGTGCCCAGTTGTCGGCCATTGCTTCTTTCTCCAGCAATCCATTCAACTGCCGGTAGTACTGCAGCATCGCACCGTTGACAGCCAATGCCTGAGTGATGTCGGTGGCCGGGGTATCGGGCACCAGGGTTCTTAACGTGGGCGTGTCCAGCCGTGAGAGGCGCGCACGGTACTCAACCTTGTACTGCTCAAGTGCTTTGGCCTTTACGCCCTGAGCCTGGACCAGGTAGTTCACGACGTTCTGACGATACTGCGCCCAATAGGCATCCGGCAGATCAAGGTTCATCTGGGCCTTGCGCTTGTTGACCACCAGATCAGTTGCGTGATCGCGCGCGCTGTCGTCCAGCGGGCTGGCCTGGGGTTTCATTTCCGCAATGATGCTCGGGGCGATAATCTGCTCGGCCAAGGCATCACGCTCCGGGGTGGCGGGGAGGCCTTTCGGCGGCGCGGGGAACAGCGCATTGGCACCTACGCAGCTGGGCAGCCCTTTATTGATCACCGGGACCGGTGAGCGCACCACCTGGCCTTTTACTGAATGCAGACGTTTGAGTGTCGTCACACACTGGCGGCCTGCGCCAGTGAACGTCACCTCGTATTCCGCGCCGTTTTGCGGAGTGAGGGTGAAAGCCATGCCGCACACCGAACCTGTGCCTTGGGTATTCAAGTGCAGGAACAGTTCTTTGTTGGCGGGCAAGCGGATTTCCAGGTAGGGCGTTTTTTCGGAGACCGGCGGCATCGACATGTCCGCCCGCCTGCGGGTGTTGGCCAGGAACAGATTGTTAAGGATGCCGGTGGTCTGTCCATCGCAATGTTGCGCATCTATTACACTCAGCGTGGCGCTGCTCATGTCGCTGACAAATCGTAGCTTGGCAGCATCCGGTCCGGTGGCATCGGGGTACGTACCCGACACGCTGCAGCCGCTCAATATCAACGCGAAAAATGTTGCGCCGAGCGCACGGCCTGCAAATAAATTACTCATGGAAGGGGGGTCATCCTTAACGCCGATGTTGAGAAGTGCCGCATGATACTGGCAAAGTTGAACTTTTTTCGATGGACCGAGGATTGAATGCGCAAAATAAGTCAGTTGTTTGTGATCGGAACCGTGGCCTTGATGAGTGCCTGCTCGGCATTGCCACCTGAAATGGCATTGGATTCAAAAGTCTATTCCGCCGAAAACGCAGGTCTTGTCCTGGGCGCACTGATCGAGGGTGGGCCCTACGGAACCTGGATGAGCTTTCACAATGTGGACACCGGCAAAGACTATGGCTGGGGCCCCAAGGACTACTACTCGGCATGGTTGCCTGGAGGCACCTATGAAGTCAGTGACCTTGGCTCGCGTCGTGGCGTGATGGGACCCTACTCGAAGCCGCTGCGCTTTACCGTCACCAATGGACAAATCAATTACGTGGGCGAAATGACCTATGGTTGCCCGCTCGCGGCTCGCCCGGCCGCGATCTATGGCGTGAAAAACTGCGGACTCCTTGCGTTGGGGACCTGCACCGTTGATTACCCCAGCATTGGCATCTGTGTGGTGGATCGACAGGAGCAGTCCGTTCGCACCTTCGTCAAGCAGCACCCGCAATATTCCGAGCTACCGGTCAAGTCGGCCGTGATGTCGACGCGTTGACCCTTGCGCCGAGTTGAGCGTGGAAGCTCTATCGGGTTATAGCGGCGTCAGCACATTCATCACCGTATCCAACGCCACTCGCGTGTCATCCAGCTGCACCAGCGACGCATGCCGCGCGCCGAGGGCGTCGCGGTTCTGGATCGCGGTGAGGATCGCCTTGTGCCGGGGCAGGCTCAGGCCCTGGATGTCCGGGCGGCGGTTGGTGATGTTGATCGACTCGCGCAGCGGCAACGACAGCATGTTGCACATATAGGCGAGCAGGTCGTTGCGGGTGGCATCGGCAATGGCGCGGTGGAAGTCCAGGTCGGCCTGCAGCAGCTGTTCGTGGGTCTGCGCGGTTTCCATGCCCTGGTAGGCTTTTTCGATGGTGGCGATGTCTTCATCGGTGGCGGTGGTCGCGGCCATGGCGGCGATCTCCGGCTCGAGGATGCGCCGCACACCGGCCAGGGTATTGAAGAATTCACTGTGGGGCGTGGACTGCATCAGCCAGGACAACACGTCCGGGTCGAGGAGGTGCCATTTCAAGCGCGGCCGCACCACCGCGCCCACCCGCGGCTTGGAATACACCAGGCCCTTGGCGCTGAGCACCCGGGTCGCCTCGCGCAACACCGAACGGCTGACCTTGTACTCCTCGCAGAGCGTGGCCTCCATGGGCAGCCGTTCTTCGGGCTTGAAGCGACCTGAAACGATGTGCATGCCCAAGTCCTGAACGATCTGGGCATGCATGCTCTTGCGCGGCTTGGGCGGCTGGTGATCCATAACGACAGGGATGCTCTGACTTAAATTCGCGGCATCATAGCATCCCAATTAGTGGGAATGCCGGGGGACTTCAGCCCCACGGCAACCCACCAGGAAGTCAAAGTCGCAACCCTGGTCGGCCTGCAGCACATGATCGATGTACAACTGGCGGTAGCCGCCGACGATCAGGTTCTGCGGCGGTTTCAGGTCGGCCATGCGCGCCGCCAGCTCTGCGTCGGGGATGTCCAGGTGCAGGCGGCCATTGGCGCAGTCGAGTTCGATCCAGTCACCTTCCTTCACGGTGGCCAACGGTCCACCGGCAGCGGCTTCCGGCGCCACATGCAAGACCACGGTGCCGTAGGCGGTGCCACTCATGCGCGCGTCGGAGATCCGCACCATATCGGTCACGCCTTGGGCCAGCAGTTTCGCCGGCAAACCCATGTTGCCGACTTCGGCCATGCCTGGGTAACCCTTGGGCCCGCAGTTTTTCATGACCAGGATCGAGTTGGCGTCCACGTCCAGTTCAGGGTCGTTGATGCGCGCCTTGTACATGTCGAAGTTCTCGAACACCACCGCACGGCCGCGATGCTGCATCAGCTCGGCGCTGGCTGCCGACGGCTTGAGCACCGCGCCGAGTGGCGCCAGGTTGCCGCGCAACACGCAAATGCCGCCGTCGGCGCGGATCGGGTTGTCGAGGGTGCGGATCACTTCGTCCTGGCCGTAGATCGGCGAGTCCTTGGTGTTCTCGCCGAGGGTCTTGCCGTTGACGGTCAAGGCGTTCGGGTGCGGGATCAGGTTGGCTTCACCAAGGCGACGCAGCACGGCGGGCAGGCCACCGGCATAGTAGAACTCTTCCATCAGGAAGCGCCCGGACGGTTGCAGGTCGACGATGGTCGGCATGCCGCGACCGATGCGGGTCCAGTCGTCCAGGTCGAGCTCGACGCCGATGCGCCCGGCGATGGCTTTCAAGTGGATCACGGCGTTGGTCGAACCACCGATGGCGGCGTTCACGCGGATGGCGTTTTCAAACGCCTCCTTGGTGAGGATCTTCGACAGCTTCAAGTCTTCGCGCACCATCTCTACCGCACGCATGCCGGACATATGGGCCAGCACATAACGCCGCGCATCCACCGCCGGGATCGCCGCGTTGTGGGGCAGGGACGTGCCCAGTGCCTCGGCCATGCAGGCCATGGTCGACGCAGTGCCCATGGTGTTACAGGTGCCCGCCGAGCGCGACATGCCGCCTTCGGCCGCGAGGAAATCATCCAGGGTAATGGTGCCGGCCTTGACCTGTTCACTGAGCTGCCACACCACGGTGCCCGAGCCGATGTCCTGGCCCTTGTGCTTGCCGTTGAGCATCGGCCCACCGGTGACCACGATGGCCGGTACGTCGCAACTGGCGGCGCCCATCAGCAGGGCCGGGGTGGTCTTGTCGCAGCCGGTCAGCAACACCACACCGTCGATCGGGTTGCCGCGGATGGCTTCCTCCACGTCCATGCTCGCCAGGTTGCGAGTGAGCATGGCGGTGGGGCGCAGGTTGGATTCGCCGTTGGAGAACACCGGGAATTCCACCGGGAAGCCACCGGCCTCGATCACGCCACGTTTGACGTGCTCGGCGATCTGGCGGAAATGCGCATTGCACGGGGTCAGCTCCGACCAGGTATTGCAGATGCCGATGATCGGCTTGCCATGGAACTGATGGTCGGCAATGCCCTGGTTCTTCATCCAGCTGCGGTACATGAAGCCGTTTTTGTCGGCGGTACCAAACCACTGGGCGGAGCGTAGGCCGGGCTTTTTATCAGACATGATCGATTCTCTTATTGTATGACTATATGTTCTATGCGTGCTTAAACATAAGCGCAAAATCGATGCTTTGGAAGAGTTGTTTTGCAAATAGTCCTACTATATAGTCTGGCTTAACTGAGGTATGACCCTGGCGGATTTTCGCGAGAGGCGTCCCCCGAGCTTCTATAAAAACAACAATCGGAGATCGACCCCATGAGCCAGGAACTGCGGCTTATTCGGCGCATCACGCTGAAACTGATTCCCTTCCTGATCCTGCTGTACCTGATCGCCTACGTGGACCGTTCCGCCGTGGGGTTTGCCAAGCTGCACATGGGCGCCGACGTCGGTATCGGCGATGCGGCCTATGGCCTGGGCGCGGGGTTGTTCTTCATTGGCTACTTCCTCTTCGAGATCCCCAGCAACCTGATGCTCGACCGCTTCGGCGCACGGCGTTGGTTCGCGCGGATCATGATCACCTGGGGCGCGATCACCATCGGCATGGCCTTCGTGCAAGGGCCGCACAGCTTTTATGTGATGCGCTTCCTGCTCGGCGCTGCCGAAGCCGGGTTCTTTCCCGGCGTCCTGTACTACATCACCCAATGGTTCCCGGTGCGCCATCGCGGCAAGATCCTCGGGCTGTTCATCCTCTCCCAACCGATTGCGATGATGATCACCGGCCCGGTGTCCGGCGGCCTGCTGGGCATGGACGGCATCCTCGGCCTGCATGGCTGGCAGTGGCTGTTCATCGTGATCGGCACCCCGGCGATCCTGCTCACCTGGCCAGTGCTGCGCTACCTGCCGGATGGCCCCAAGCAGGTCAAATGGATGAGCGACGCGGAAAAAACCTGGCTCACCGATGAATTGGCCAAGGACCTGCAAGCCTACGGCCAGACCCGCCACGGCAACCCGCTGCATGCCCTCAAGGACAAACGCGTGTTGCTGCTGGCGCTGTTCTACCTGCCGGTGACCCTGAGCATTTACGGCCTGGGCCTGTGGTTGCCGACCCTGATCAAACAGTTTGGCGGCACCGACCTGGTCACCGGCTTTATCTCCGCCGTGCCGTACATCTTCGGCATCATCGGCCTGCTGATCATCCCGCGCAGTTCCGACCGCCTGAATGATCGCTACGGCCACCTGGCCGTGCTGTATGTGCTGGGCGCCATCGGCCTGTTTTTCAGCGCCTGGCTGAGTGTGCCGGTGCTGCAAATGGCCGCGCTGTGCCTGGCGGCGTTTGCGATGTTTTCCTGCACCGCCGTGTTCTGGACCTTGCCGGGGCGCTTCTTTGCCGGTGCCAGTGCGGCGGCGGGCATTGCCTTGATCAACTCGGTGGGCAACCTCGGCGGCTATATCGGTCCGTTCGTGATCGGTGCGCTCAAGGAATACACCGGCAACCTCGCCTCGGGCTTGTACTTCCTGTCCGGGGTCATGGTGTTCGGGCTGGTCTTGACCGGCGTGGTCTACCGCCTGCTGGAGCGCAAGCACGTACTGCCCGCCGATCAATTCGCCGCCAGCGCCCGTGGCGCCACACGTACTTAATCTGGGAGAAGTCTGATGCGTTTAGTTCAGTTCGAGTCAAGCAACGGTGAACGCCGGGTCGGCGTTGTAGAAGGCGCCACAGTGCGCGAAGTGCGTACCGCGCGCAGCGTGCGCGAACTGGCGCTGGCCGCCATCGAGGCGGGCGTCAAGTTGCAGCAGCAGGTCGAGAGCCTGGGCCTGGGCGACAGCCATGACTACGCCGCACTGCTGGCCGACCTGAAGATTTTGCCACCGCTGGACCACCCGGACCCGGCCCATATGCTCATCAGCGGCACCGGCCTGACCCACCTGGGCAGCGCCTCGGCGCGGGACAAAATGCACCAGCAGGCCGGCGATGAGAGCGCCTTGACCGACACCATGCGCATCTTCAAATGGGGCGTGGAGGGCGGCAAGCCCGCTGCCGGCCAGGCCGGTGTGCAACCGGAATGGTTCTACAAGGGCGACGGCAGCATCGTCGTGCGCCCAGGCGAAGCCTTCCCGGTGCCACCGTTTGCCGAAGACGCCGGTGAAGAACCGGAAATCGGCGGCCTGTATGTGATCGGCCCGGACAGCAAGCCCTATCGCCTGGGGTTTGCAGTGGGCAACGAGTTCTCCGACCACATCATGGAGCGCAAAAACTACCTGTACCTGGCCCATTCCAAGCTGCGCAGCTGCAGCTACGGCCCCGAACTGCGCGTGGGCGAGTTGCCCCAGCACCTGGCCGGCACCAGCCGCATCCTGCGTAACGGCGAGGAAATCTGGCGGAACGAATTCCTCAGTGGCGAGGCCAATATGTGCCACAGCCTGGAAAATCTTGAGTACCACCACTTCAAATACCGCCAGTTCCTCAAGCCGGGCGATGTGCATATTCACTTCTTCGGTACCGCCACGCTGTCATTCGCCGATGGTATACGTACCCAACCGGGCGATGTGTTCGAGATCAGCCAGGCCGAGTTCGGCGCGCCGTTGGTCAATGGCGTCGGCAGCAGCGATGCGGCCTTTGAACCCGGCCAAGTCACCCCCCTTTAAGGAGATCAACATGACCCAGTTCCTCGGCCACAACTACATCGGCGGCCAGCGCAGCGCCAACGGCAGCGTCAAGCTGCACAGCGTCGATGCCAGCACGGGCGAAACCTTGCCGCAGGATTTCTATCAGGCCACGCCGGAAGAAGTCGACGCCGCCGCCAAGGCCGCCGCCGCTGCGTATCCGGCGTACCGTGCGTTGAGTGCCGCGCGCCGTGCGCAGTTCCTGGACGCGATCGCCGACGAGCTGGATGGCCTGAGCGATAACTTCATCGAGCTGGTCTGCCGCGAAACCGCGCTGCCTGCCGCCCGTATCAAAGGCGAGCGTGGGCGTACCAGTGGCCAGATGCGCCTGTTCGCCACGGTGCTGCGTCGCGGTGATTTCTACGGCGCACGCATCGACAAGGCGTTACCCGATCGCCAGCCGCTGCCACGCCCGGACCTGCGCCAATACCGCATTGGCCTGGGCCCGGTGGCCGTGTTTGGCGCGAGCAACTTCCCCCTGGCGTTTTCCACGGCCGGTGGTGATACCGCTGCGGCGCTGGCGGCGGGCTGCCCCGTGGTGTTCAAGGCCCACAGCGGGCATATGGCCACGGCTGAACAGGTGGCCAATGCCATCATCCGTGCGGCTGAAGCCACCGAGATGCCCGCCGGTGTGTTCAATATGATCTTCGGCGGCGGCGTCGGTGAGGCGCTGGTCAAGCACCCGGCGATCCAGGCAGTGGGCTTTACCGGCTCGCTCAAGGGCGGTCGCGCCTTGTGCGATATGGCCGCGGCACGCCCGCAGCCGATCCCGGTGTTTGCCGAGATGTCGAGCATCAACCCGGTGATCGTCCTACCCCAGGCCCTGCAAGCGCGGGCGGATGCTGTCGCTCGGGATCTGACCGCGTCGGTGGTGCAAGGCTGCGGCCAGTTCTGCACCAACCCTGGCCTGGTGATCGGTATCGCTTCGCCGCAGTTCACCGCGTTTACCCAACAGGTCGCCCAACTGATCGGTGAGCAACCGGCGCAAACCATGCTCAATGCCGGCACCCTGAGCAGCTACGGCAAAGGCCTGGAAAAACTCCTGGCGCACCCTGGCATTCAGCATTTGGCCGGTAGCACCCAGGCGGGCAATCAGGCGCAACCGCAGCTGTTCAAGGCCGATGTGCGCTTGCTGATCGATGGCGATGAAGTGCTGCAGGAAGAAGTCTTCGGCCCTACCACGGTGTTTGTCGAAGTTGCTGATCAAGCCCAACTCAGCGCTGCCTTGCACGGCCTGCACGGCCAGCTCACGGCGACGATCATTGGCGAACCGGCAGACTTTCAACAGTTCGCCGAACTCACGCCGCTGCTGGAACAGAAAGTCGGGCGCATCCTGCTCAACGGCTACCCGACCGGCGTCGAAGTCTGCGATTCGATGGTGCACGGCGGCCCGTATCCGGCGACGTCGGATGCCCGTGGCACCTCGGTCGGCACCTTGGCCATCGACCGTTTCCTGCGTCCGGTGTGCTTCCAGAACTACCCGGATAGCCTGCTGCCTGACGCGTTGAAAAACGCCAACCCGTTGCGCATCCAGCGCCTGGTGGATGGCACGCCATCCCGCGACTCGCTGTAAACACTTATCAGGAGGCGTCATGTCGTGTACCGCTGTCACTGAGCACCGTGCGCAACTGGGGGAAGGCCCGTTCTGGGACGTGCCGACCCAGGCGCTGTACTGGGTCAATATCGCCGGCAAACAGGTCCTGCGCCTGATGGGCGGGCAGTTGCAGATCTGGCAGTTGCCCGAGCACGTTTCGGCGTTTATCCCGTGTGAAAGCGGTGATGCGCTGGTGACCTTGAGCAGCGGTGTCTACCGCCTGGACCTGGCCACCGAAGCCCTGACCCTGTTGTGCGTGGCCGACCCGCAACCGGGCAACCGTGGCAATGAAGCGCGCTGCGATGCCCTGGGCCGCCTGTGGCTGGGCACCATGCAGAACAACATCGGCGAACACGGCGAAGACTTGCCGATCACGCGGCGCTCCGGCGGCCTGTTTCGCATCGATGCGGATGCGCAGGTCACGCCGTTGCTTCACGGCCTGGGCATTCCCAACACCTTACTGTGGAGCGAGGACGGCCGCCAGGTGCATTTCGGCGACAGCCTGGACGCCACGCTCTACCAGTATTCGATCCAGGCCGACGGCCAACTCGAGCCGGCACAGGTGTGGTTCGGCCCCCATGAGCGTGGCGGGCCGGACGGCTCGGCCATGGACAGTCAAGGCTACATCTGGAACGCCCGTTGGGACGGCAGTTGCCTGCTGCGCCTGACGCCCGAGGGGGAGGTGGACCGCATTATCGAGTTGCCCGTGAGTCGCCCCACCAGTTGCGTATTCGGTGGCCCCAACCTCACCACTTTGTATATCACCAGCGCCGCCAGCCCATTGGATCACCCTCTGGACGGTGCGGTGCTGGCCATCGAAGTCGATGTACCCGGCATGCCTTGCCATCGCTTTGCCGGTTAGCTGCACCGCTTCACTGTAGGAGCGAGCTTGCTCGCGAAAAGCCTGAGCGCGCCGCGTGCATTCAGGATGTACGCGTCATCGTTAACGTTTTTCGCGAGCAAGAACTAGGCGTCCCCCTCGCTCCTACAAAAAACAGCAAACAAAAAACAACAACAAGGAGTCACCCGTATGAATCATCGTCGTCGTGGTATCCGTTCCCTGTGCTGCGCCGCTGTGGCGGTCTCGGCCATGAGCTTGAGCGGGCTGTTGCTGGCCGCTGAAGAAGTGAAGATCGGCTTCCTGGTCAAACAGGCCGAGGAACCGTGGTTCCAGACCGAATGGGCCTTTGCCGAAAAAGCCGGCAAGGAACATGGCTTTACCGTGATCAAGATCGCCGTGCCCGATGGCGAGAAAACCCTCTCGGCCATCGACAGCCTGGCCGCTAACGGCGCCAAGGGCTTTGTGATCTGCCCGCCGGATGTGTCCCTGGGCCCGGCCATCGTCGCCAAGGCCAAGGCCAACGGCCTGAAAGTGATTGCCGTGGATGATCGCTTTGTCGACGCCAAGGGCAACTTCATGGAAGACGTGCCGTACCTGGGCATGGCCGCGTTTGAAGTGGGCCAGAAACAAGGCGCGGCCATGGCTGCCGAGGCGAAAAAACGCGGTTGGGACTGGAAGGACACCTATGCGGTGATCAACACCTTCAATGAACTCGACACCGGCAAGAAACGCACCGACGGCTCGATCAAATCCCTGGAAGAAGCCGGCATTCCCAAGGACCATATCCTAACCGCCGCGCTGAAAACCCTCGACGTCCCCGGCAGCATGGACGCCACCAACTCGGCCCTGGTCAAGCTGCCCAGCGGCGCGAAAAACCTGATCATCGGCGGCATGAACGACAACACCGTGCTCGGCGGCGTGCGCGCCACTGAAAGCGCCGGTTTCGCCGCCGCCAATGTGATCGGCATCGGCATCAATGGCACCGACGCCATCGGCGAATTGAAGAAGGCCAACAGCGGCTTTTTCGGCTCGATGCTGCCAAGCCCGCACATCGAGGGCTACAACACTGCGTTGATGATGTACGAGTGGGTTACCAAGGGCACCGAGCCGCCGAAGTACACGGCCATGGATGAAGTGACCCTGATCACCCGCGCCAACTTCCAGGAAGAACTGACCAAGATCGGGCTGTGGAAATGACGGCGGCGGCCCTGCGTTTCGACGCTATCGGCAAAACCTTTCCCGGGGTCAAGGCGCTGGACGGCATCAGCTTCACCGCCCACCCGGGGCAGGTGCACGCCCTGATGGGCGAGAACGGTGCGGGCAAGTCGACGCTGCTGAAGATCCTCGGCGGCGCCTATATTCCCAGCAGCGGCACGGTGCAGATCGGCGCGCAGACCATGGCGTTCAA